>VBEZ01000163.1 GCA_005882255.1 Chloroflexota bacterium
CACCGACACGCGTAGCACCGTCTGGGCCACTCCGGCGGCCACGCGTGACTGCATCTGCTGGAAGTAGTCATGTGCCTCGCGCTTGTAGGCGACGAGCGGATCCTGCTGTCCGTAGCCGCGGAGGTAGATCCCTTCGCGGAGCTCCTCCATCGCGGTGAGGTGCTCGACCCAGTGCGTGTCGATGGTCCGCAGCATCACCCAACGCTCCACGGCGCGCATCACCTCGGGGTCGCCGAGCTCCGCTTCTTTCGCGGCGTACGCGTCCTCGACGATCTGAGCCACGTTGTCGCGCAGCTCCTCGAGCCCGGTGGGCTCGCCGAACGATCCGGAGGCGAGCTCGCGACCAACGAGCGCGCCAAGCGCGGCGGCGAGCTTCTCGAGATCCCAGTCCTCAGGGTCTGGCGAGGTCGCCTCCGCCTCGACGATGGCGGAGGCCTCGTCGTGCAGAAAGTCGAGGACGGTCTCGCGGACGTCGCCCTTCTCCAGGATCTTGCGGCGGTCCTTGTAGATCTCGTTGCGCTGGTTGTTCAGCACGTCGTCGAACTCGAGCGCGCGCTTGCGCATGTCGAAGTTGCGTGTCTCGACCTTGATCTGCGCCTGCGTGATCGCACCGGTGACCATGCGCGATTCGATGGGCTGCGCGTCGTTCATGCCCAGCTTTCCGAGCATGCCGGCGATGCCCTCCGACGCGAAGATGCGGATCAGGTCGTCCTCGAGTGAGTTGAAGAAGCGGGTCGTTCCCGGATCGCCCTGACGGCCGGCGCGGCCGCGGAGCTGGTTGTCGATGCGCCGCGCCTCGTGGCGCTCGGTCCCGATGACATGCAGACCGCCCAGATCGACCACACCCGGACCGAGCAGGATGTCGACGCCGCGGCCGGCCATGTTCGTGGAGAGGGTGACCGCGCCGCGCTGACCCGCCTCGGCGATGATGAGCGCTTCGCGCTCGTGATTCTTGGCATTGAGCACCTCGTGCTTGATCCCGTGCCGGCGCAGCTCGTCCGACAGCTGCTGGCTCTTCTCGACCGACGTGGTTCCGATGAGGACCGGCTGGCCGCGCTCATTGCGCTCCTTGACGTCGGCGATCAGCGCGTTCCACTTCCCTTTCTCGGTCGCGTACACGAGGTCCGGGTCGTCCTTGCGGACCATCGGTCGATGCGTGGGGATCTGCGTGACCTCGAGCTTGTAGACCTTGAAGAGCTCCTCGGCCTCGGTCGCGGCCGTTCCGGTCATTCCGGCGAGCTTCTCGTACATCCGGAAGTAGTTCTGGATCGTGATCGTGGCGAAGGTCCGCGTCTCTCGCTGGATCTTGACGTTTTCCTTCGCCTCGACCGCCTGATGGAGACCGTCGCTCCAGCGGCGGCCCGGCATGAGCCGGCCGGTGAACTCGTCGACGATGACGACCTCGCCGTCCTTGACGACGTACTCCTTGTCGCGGCGGTACATCGCGTGCGCCTTCAGCGCGTTGTCCATGAAGTGCACCGCCGTGACGTCGCCCTCGTACATGTTGTGGAGGCCGAGCATCTTCTCGGTCTTCGCGATGCCCTCCTCGGTCAGCGACACCGCGTGCTGCTTCTCTTCCAGGAGGTAGTCCGTGTCGGGCTGCAGCTTCTTCGCGACCGACGCGAAGCGGTGGTACTGCTCGGAGACATCCTCGGCGGGCGAGCTGATGATGAGCGGCGTCCGTGCCTCGTCGATGAGGATCGAGTCGGCCTCGTCGACGATCGCGTAGTAGAGGTCGCGCTGCACCGTGCGCGCGAGGTCGTCGACCATGTTGTCGCGTAGGTAATCGAAGCCGAATTCGCTGTTCTGGCCATACGTGATGTCGGCGAGATAGGCCTCCCGCCGGTTGTGCCGCCCACCCTCGTCGGTCAAGTCCCGCCAGTGCCGGTGGCGCTCGTCGACCGCCTCCAGCACGACGCTCGTGTCGTAGATCGCCGATTTCTCGTGCGCGATGTACGCCACGGTCATGCCGAGGAGGTCGTAGATCGGCGCCATCCAGCCGGCACCTGTCTTCGCGAGGTAGTCGTTCGTCGTGACGAGGTGCGCGCCCTTCCCGGCCAGCGCATTGAGATAGAGCGCCGCGGAGGCGACGAGCGTCTTGCCTTCGCCCGTCTTCATCTCCGCGATGTGACCCTTGTGCAGGGCCATCGCGCCCATCAGCTGCACGTCGAAATGACGCTGGCCCAGCGTCCGTCGCGCCGCCTCACGGACGACGGCGAACGCTTCCGGCAGGATGTCGTCGAGCGTCTCGCCCTTGGCGAGACGGTCCCGGAACTCTGACGTGCGCGCGCGGAGGGCCTCGTCAGAGAGCGCCTTCGTCCCGGCCTCGAGCGCGTTGATCTTCATGACGACCTTCTTCAGTCGTCGGAGCTCGGCCTCGTTGGAGTCGAAGATGCGCCCCAGGACGCTCAAGCGTCGATCGCTAGGTGACCGGCAGCGGCATCTGCGATCCGGGTGGATTGAAGAGCGCGCCTACCGATTCGCCTTCGTGGATCCGGCGGATCGCCTCGGCGAAGAGCGGGGCGACGGTGAGGACGCGCACCTTCTCGTTGTTGCGCACAGATGGCGGCATCGGGCAGGTATCGGTGGTGATGAGCTCCACGATACCGCTGGCGGTGAGGCGCTCGGCGGCGTTGTCGCTGAAAACGCCGTGCGTGCACGCAGCCCAGATCTCATCAACGCCGCGCTCCTGAAGGACCCTGATCGCGTTCAGCTGGGTCGTCCCCCGGTCGATCTCGTCGTCGATGACGATCGCGCGCTTGCGGTCGATGTCGCCGATCACGCCGACGATCTCGCTGCGACCGCTGTTGTCGCGGTGCGTCTTCTGCATGAACACGAGAGGGATGTCCAGCATCTCGCCGATCCGGCGTGCCTGGTTCGCATAGCCGAGGTCGGGTACGACGAGCGCGCACTGGTCCGGCGCCGATTCCACGATGGTGCGCAGGTGCTCGACGAGGAGGTTGCGCGCGGACAGCTCGTCACCGGGGATGCTGAAGAAGCCCTGGATCTGCATCTGATGCATGTCCATGGTGAGGAAGCGGTTCGCGCCGGCGACGGCGATGATGTCGGCAAGCAGCCGCGCCGTGATGGGCACCCGTGGCTGGTCCTTCTTGTCGCTCCGGCCGTACGCGTAGTACGGCATGACCGCGGTGATGCGGCCGGCCGATGCGCGCTTGAACGCGTCGATCATGATGAGCAGCTCCATGATCGCGTCGCTCACCGACGGACCGGTGAGGGACTGCACCACGAACACGTCGTGCTCGCGCACGTTCTCGTTGACCTTCACGAAGATGTTGTCGTTCGCGAACTTGAAGACCTCGGCGGCGCCGACCGGCATCTCGAGGGCGCGGCAGATGTCGCGCGCGAAGGTCGGATGAGCGTTGCCGGTGTAGACGGACAGGCCCCCGTACACGGCTCCCCCTCAGCGCGTGGTGAGTAGCAGGAGCGTGCGTCCCCTGCAACGAAAGTATACGGACGATACCCTCCCCTCGTGAGCATCGCGACAGGCCACCGCATCCGCTGGATCTTGGTCTGGCTGCTCATCGCGGCGTGGTTCGTGGCCCTCGCGCTGAACACCGCCGGCAACCTCGTGCACCTGTTGCTGTTGGGCGCGATCGGCATCCTCGTCTACGAGCTCCTGGTGGAGGACGCCGCGTAGCGCGCGGTCGGACCGTCTAGCGCGCCGCGCGGACCCGTTCGCCTCTGAGGAATCGCTCGTGAGGCAGCGAAGCGGCCTGGATCATCGCGGCGGTCCGCTCGAGCGGCGCGAGCGGACCATGGGTATCCGAGCCGACCGAGAAGCGTGCGCCCATCCGCTGCGCTCGCTCGAGGAACTGGCGGTGCGGGACGCCGTACGCCTCGTTCACCTCGATGGCGACATCGGCGTCGAGGCAGAGCCGGATGAGCCGCTCCTGCCAGTCCGCGGGATACGCGCGTTCCATGTCGCCGAGGGCCGCGAGTGGCGACATCGTGCCATGGCCGAGGATGTCGATCCCGTCGCGCTCGAAGCTGTCCCGCACGACGGCGAGCATCCGTTCGCGGATGCGGTGCGCGAGCTCGCCGTCGCCGAAGCGCTCACGCTCGGAGAACGACGCCAGCTTTCCCTTGAGGAAGGCCCCGGCCTCATCGAACGGGATGCGCACGCCGTCGACCTCGAGCTGATGGAGCGCGCCGATCATGTAGTGGAGCGACGCACGCGTCGATGCACGCAGCGGCGGCGCGACGCCGATGTCGTACTCGAGACCGACGCGCAGTCCGAGCCGCGCCGCGTCGTCGAGGTACCGCAGAACGTCGTCGTCGTCGCGCATCTTCCCCGGCCACGGAAAGTGATCCGAGACCCCGTGCGGCCGCACCGACACCGTGCTCGCGCGCTCCGCCAACGAGACCGTGCCGTCGGATCGCTCGCTGTGGATGTGATGATCAAAGAGACGCAGGGTCAAGGCTCGGGATGTCCGGACCACGCCGCCTCGACCAGCGTCCAGAGCACGCCGGATACGAGGGTGTGCCCGCCCAGCAACAGCGGGAACGGGGCCGCCTGGGCCGCCGCCGTGAAGGCACGCAGCTCGCCGTCCGCGAGTGAGTCCGCGCGGAAGAGATCCGATGCGAATCGCTCCTGCGCGTTCGGCTGCCAGCCGAGGTGAGCGAACAGCACGCGCGTGTCGAAGAGCATGCCGTCGCCGAGCTCGCCGAGACGCGCGAAGAAGCCCTGCGGCCCGATCTCGCGATAGAGGAAGCCCAGCGCGGTGCGAGCCTCGCCCGACGTATCGCGGCCGGCGGCCTGCATGCCGCGCTCTTCCGCCAGCATGCGCACGCGACACGCCGTCTGCGACTCGAGATACGACCAGACCGGAGCGCCGACGCGACCGGCGACGATGAGCTCGCGCTCCGGTGTCGTGACGAGCCGCATGAGCGCGTCGATGCGATCGCCGAGCTCGCTCTCCCAGGTGTCGAGCGCTCGCAGCTCCGGTGGGCACGCGGGATGTCGCTTCAGGACCGCTGCGTCGGCCGGGGTGTCGACGTCGAGAAGCGTCGCCGCGGAACGGTCGAGCTGGCGCGACGAGAGGCCGCCCTGCTGGTGCAACCGGCGCGGCAGGGGGTTGTCGGTGGCCGGAAGGTCGATGACGGTGAGGGCCGAAGCCGGCGTGAAGGCGACGAGGTCCGCCGAGTAGTAGTTGTTCGACAGCACCAGCGCCTCTCCGGCGTCGATCTCCTCACGCAGACGAGTGAGCTCCGCGGTGCTCATGAGGGCGCCGGCGCCCGCACCGATCGTCGCGATACGTTCGAGCCCGCGCGCGCGAGAGAGACCGAGCAGCTCCTCGCCAAAGTGGAACGGATCGGTGCGCGGAGCGACGACGTCTGCGCCGCTGAGTGCGAATGCGCCTTTCGCCTCGGCGTCGGCGGTCACCGCGACGAGCGGCGCGAAGCCCGCCTCGCGCGCGCGCGCGAGGACGACGGCGCCGATCGCGATCTTGATCGAATCGAGGCGCCGCTCGATCTCGGAGGGACCGCCGCGGCCGAAGAAGACGATGAACGCCGTCGTCACCGACGCGACGGTAACACCGACTCCACGCGCAGCAGGAAGAGCAGTGCGAGCGCGCTCAGTCCGGCGGCGGCGATCACACGGACGCCGCCTTCGGGCACGCTGCGCAGGACGAAAGCCCACTGCGGATCGCTCCAATCCAGCAGCCGCGACGGATCGACGTTGATGTTCGCCGGATGGAGGTCCCAGGTGTTCTGGTCGTAGACGAACGCCGCCGCCTGGAAGATGAGCAGCGACCACGCGGCGCACAGGCCGAACGCGACACGCGCGACGACGCGTCTGAGCAGGCCATGTCCGATCCCCCAGGCCAGGAGCACGAACAGCGCCGGCGCGAGATCGTCGAGGAAGCGCGGGCCGAACACACGGCCGCCCCACCACTCCGCGTACGTCGAGTACAGGATCGCCGTCGCGGCCCAGGCGTACACGAGCGAGAGCAGCCGCAGCTCGAGGTGATCCCGCCCGGGCCGGAGGAGCACGAGCGTCGCGAACGCGAAGAGCAGATACGGCTCGTAGACAAAGAGCCCGCGGCTCGGCGAGAGCAGCAGGCCATACAACCCGAGAAGCGGCGACGTATCGAAGGGCTTGATGCCGTACCCCTGTTCGAGCGGGTTGCCAAAGGCAACAGCGTTGTACACGAGGAGCGGCAGCACTCCGATAGCCGCTCCGACGATGGCGAGGACCGTGGCGCGCACGCGCCCCGCCGGCACGAACGGGACGAGCAGCGCGGTCGTCTGTCGCACCACGGTGCCGAGACCCAGCGCTACACCGGCGGCGAACTCGCGCCACAGCGCGACCGGTCTGGCCAGGAAGACCAGCCACAGGGCGATCGCGATGGCGAGGTGCACGCCGGCGCTCTGCCAGAGCGCCTGCGACGCGATGGTGCGCACGCTGGTGCCGAGGAAATACAGCAGCACGAGCGCGAGAGACCAGCGCGCACTCGTGAAGCGGCGCATCACCGACCACAGGAGCAGCGCCGCGACCACCTCGATCGTCGCGGCGGCGAAATGGCCGACGCGGATCAGGAGGCCGAGGTCGAGCGGCTGCGCCCCCGCGAGCACGAACGGCAGGAAGAACGGGAACGCGAGGAACGCGATCCCGGGCGGGAAGATCGAGCAGACGTGGTCGTTCGGACCTGGCGCCGGCGGCCCACCGGGGCTGCGCGTCGTTCCTGGTGGTTCGGTCGCGGTCGACTCTCCACAGGCGCGGAAGAAATACGCCTCCGAGTCGAGCCGGGTGGTCGCGACATCTGCGATACCGCGGTCCGCTGGTCTGAAGACGAACTCGTCGTAGTCGAGGTTCCCCTCGCGCACCACGGTCCACGCGAAGAGCGCGTTCGGCAGGACGTCGGGCGACCAGATGTCGTTCAGGTTCGCGAACGCGAGGAGGAGAAGAAGCAGCGCGCGCATAAACCAGCGCGCGGCGTCGACACCCTCGGTCATGCGTCGAGCGCCACGACGTACGAGCGCACCGCGCGCGCGCCCGCGGCACGCAGCGCACCGCTCGCGGCGGCGAGCGTCGCCCCCGTCGTCGCGACGTCGTCCACCAGCGCGACGCGCGCGCCGCGCAGCGCCCCAGCTTCGGCGACGTAGGCGCCGCGAAGGTTCTCCGCTCGCGCCGCGCGATCGAGCGCGACCTGCGGAGAGGCGGCGCGTATGCGCCTCAGCGGGATCCGCAGCGGCAACGCGGTCCGCTCGGCGACGACGGCCGCGAGGAGCCTGGCCTGGTCATAGCCGCGCGCGCGAGCGCGTTCGCGGTGCAGGACCGCGGGCACGACGACGTCGAACGCGATTCCCGTCGCGAGATCGTTCGCGACGCACGACGCGACGAGCGTGCCGAGCTCGTTCGCGAGCGCGCGTTCGCCGCCGTACTTGAAGCGGTGGATGGCCTCACGGAGCGCGCCGCCGTAAGTACCCGCGGCGGTGACGCGCCCGTGGCGGACCGGCTCGCAAAGGTCGCGGCAGGAAAGACACAGCCAGCTGCCCGCGGCGCCACAGCCCGCGCATCGCGGCGCGAGGAGCAGGTCGAGCGCGGTGTCCGCGGCCGTCTTGGAGATCACGCAGGCTCGAAGACGAGTTCGTCGCCGGCTTGCGTTCGCGTCTCTGCCGCGGTTCCGGAGGGGAGCTCGATCACCTCGGCGGCCCCACGCGCGAAAACGGCGGTCCGCCACGGGGCTAGTCGCTCGGCGACGCGGACGACGCGGCCGGCTTTGTCGACGAACACCGCGTCGATGGCGAAGCGCATGAGCCACATCGTGATGGAAGACGTCTTCGTGAGCCGCAGGCCCTCGCCCGAGCGGAGGCTCGAGCGCGGGAGCAGGCCGAGGCCGCGCGAGAAGAACGAATCCGCAACGCGGCAGTCAGATGCGAGGACGGTCCCTTTGGTGATGTTCCGGACGCGAAGCCGCGCGGGTCGGACTTAGAAGGACCCGCAGGAGGACAGGGCGGAGAGCGCGGCGGGTGCGAGGATGACGATGAACAGCGACGGGAAGATGCAGCCGACGGTCGGAAGCATGATCAGGATCGGGGCGCGTGCGGCCTTTTCCTCGGCGCGCTGGCGACGGTCCTGGCGGAGTTGCTCGGACTGGATCCGCAGCACCTTCGACATCGACACGCCGAGCTGGTCGGCCTGGATGATCGCGGAGATGAAGTTCTTGAGCTCCTTGACGTCGACCCGTTCGGAGATGCCGCGCAGCGACTCCTGACGCGACTTGCCCACGCGCTGCTCGCCGGAGGCACGCTTGAACTCCTCGGTGAGCGCGCCCTTCATCTTCTCAGTCACCTTCACCAGCGCCGCGTCGAATCCGAGGCCGGCTTCCACCGAGATCGTGAGCAGGTCGAGCGCGTCGGGGAGCTGCTCGATGATGGAGTTCGCGCGCCCACCCGCCCGGCTCGTGAGGTAAAAGTCCGGCAGCAGGAAGCCGAGGATGATGCCGACGATGAGACCGATCAAGGTCTGCAGCGGGTCGCCGGTGATGGCGTTGACCAGACCGGAGATGAGCACGCCGACCACGATCGACGCGAAGCCCTTCACGCCGAGGAAGAACTCGGTGCTCGTCGTCTCCATGCCGGCTCGCTTGAGACGGAGCGAGAGGCGGCGCACCGTGTTCTGCGGGTAGAAGCGACCGACCAGACCCGCGAAGCCACGGATGATCGGCTGCAACATGCGCTCCGAGAGCGGGCGCTGCAGCTCGAGCTCTTCGAGCGTCCTCGGGCGGACCGCGATCTGTTGGAGGCGCGCCTGCACCGGGTCGAGCTGTGACCCGATGATCATCGACACGAAGACCACCAGCACGCCGAAGAACATGAGACCGGCGAAGACGAGCGGTTCCACCACTTACACCTTGATATTCGTGATCTTCTGGATCGCGATGAAGCCGATGATCATCATCACCGCGCCCACGCCCAGGAGGATCTGACCGATGAGCTGGGTGAAGAGCGGCTGCATGAACTCGGGGTTGATGAAGTTGAGCGTGATCATGATGCCGATCGGCAGGAAGGCCACCAGGTAGCCCGAGTAGCGGCCCTGCGCGGTCAGCGTGTTGATCTCGCCCTTGATGCGGACACGCTCGCGGATGGTGAACGCGATCGTGTCGAGGATCTCGGCGAGGTTGCCACCGACCTGCTGCTGCACGCCGATGGCGGTGACCATCAGGTCGAGGTCGTCGCTTCGGATGCGGCGAACGAGGTTGGACAGCGCCTCCTCCATGCCGAGGCCGAGGTTGACCTCACGGACGACGCGTCCCATCTCCTCGCCCATCGGATCGGGCGTCTCGCGCGACACGAGCTCGATCGACTGCAGGAAGCTCGAGCCGGCGCGCAGGGAGTTCGAGAGCAGCGTGATCGTGTCGGCGAGCTGCTTGTTGAAGGCCGAGAGGCGGCCGCCGATGCGCCGGCCGACCCAGAACCGCGGAACGAAGTACCCGAGGATCGCGCCGACGACGCCCGAGAGCGGGTCGCGCAGCACGCCCAGCAGCAGGCCGAGACCGACCGCAAGGCCGATACGGATCCCGTAGTACTCAGAAACGCGCAGCTTGAGGTTCGCGCGCGCGAGGTCGCGCTGTACGCGGATGCGGAAGCGCTTGTCCTGGACGTCGCTCGACAGTGTCGCGAACGGATCGACGAGGCTGCGCTGACGCGACTCGCGCCGGCCGCCGCTCGTCTTGACGTCGGCCTTGCCGCCGGCGTAGCGCGCCATGCGCTCTTCGACTGACCCGGCGCCGCCGCCCGAGAGCATCGTCGAGATACCCCAGAAGAAGAACAGGACGCCGGCGAACATCCCGGCGGGGAGGGCGTATTCCATCTACCTGAGCCCGGCGTTCATGTCGCCGAAGACGCCCTGCGGGAGCTTGATACCGGCGGCCTCGAACTTCTCGCTGAACTTCGGTCGGATGCCCGTTGGACGCAGCCGGCCCTGGACCTTGCCCTCGACGTAGCCGGTCTGCTCGAAGACGAAGACGTCCTGGAGAACGATCGCTTCGCCCTCCATGCCCTGGACCTCGGTGATGTTCGTGACCTTGCGCGAGCCGTCCTTCAGACGCGAGATCTGCACGATCACGTCGAGCGCGCTTGCGATCTGCTCCTTGATCGCGCGCGCCGGCAGGTCGACACCCGCCATCAGGCACATCGTTTCGAGTCGAGCGAGCATGTCCCGCGGTGAGTTCGCGTGACCGGTCGACAGCGAGCCGTCGTGACCGGTGTTCATGGCTTGGAGCATCGAGAGGGCCTCGCCGCCACGGATCTCACCGACGACGATGCGCTCGGGGCGCATACGGAGGGAGTTCTTCACGAGATCCATGATCGAGACCTGGCCCTTGCCTTCGATGTTCGCGGCGCGCGATTCCAGTCGGACCACGTGATCCTGCACCAGGCGGAGCTCCGCGGCGTCCTCGATCGTGATGATCCGCTCGTCCTCGGGAATGAAGCCGGACATGATGTTGAGGAGCGTCGTCTTGCCGGAGCCGGTACCACCGGAGATGAACATGTTGAGGCGTGCCTCGACGCATGCGCGCATGAATTCCATCATCTCGGCGGTCGCGGTGCCGAACTTGATGTAGTCCTCGACGGTGATCCGGTACTTCGGGAACTTACGGATCGTCACCACGGGACCGTTGAGAGCCAGCGGCGGGATGATGATGTTCACGCGTGAGCCGTCAGGAAGACGCGCGTCCTCATACGGCTTGGACTCGTCGACGCGCCGGCCGATCGGGGCGATGATGCGCTCGACGATCCGCATGACGTGCTCGTCGCTCTGGAAGGTCACGTCCGAGAGTTGGAGCTTGCCTTTTCGCTCGACGTAGCAGCGGAACGGACCGTTGACCATGACCTCGGTGATCGTGTCGTCCTTCAGCAGCGGCTCGATCGGACCGAATCCGAGGATCTCATCGAGGATGGACTCGAGCATCTTCTGACGCTCGACGCGCGTGACGACCACGCCTTCCTCGTCGATGAACTTGTTGAACATCTCCTCGATGCTCGAGCGGACCGCTTTCGCGTCCGCGAGATCGAGGCGGGGGTCGAGGTTGTTGATGATCCGCGTCTGGAGCTTGATGCGGACGTCGCGGTTGGCGTCGCGCGTCGGAGAGGCGCTCTGGGTGAGCGGTCCCTCGGACGGAGGCTTGGGAGGGCCGCCCGGGGGCGGTGGGGTGCCCGGTGCCGGCGCGGCGGGTTGCTGCCCAGCCGGACGCTGACCTTCGATACGCCGTAGCAGTGACATCCCTCTAAGAAACCCTCATCTCCGGCTCCCGTTATGGCGGGCGCCTGCTCCCTCGGCGTTTGAGTCTACGTCCACTCACCCGGCCTTTGGCCGTCCTTTTGGGGGATCAGACCGGTGACTAATGCCGCGGTCGCGGACCTAACGGGCTCCGAAGAGCTTGAGGCCACCGCGCGCCGGCGCTTGCTTGCCCGCCGCCGCCGGGGCCGCCTCAGCCGCGGCGACCTTCTGCGCGAGCGCGAAGATGTCCTTCGCGACCTGGCTGTCGCGGTGGCTGATCACAAAGGGAACGCCGCGGTTGACGGCCAGGACGAGGGTCCGGCCGTCGGAGACGATCGTGTGCGGGATCTTGCGACCGAGGCTGGCCTCGACGTCCGACGCCTTGATCCCGCCGGAGCTGTCATTACGGTTCGCGACCAGCTGCACCTTCGCCTCGTCGTACCCGAGCTTCTCGACGACCTCCATGAAGACGCGGACGTTCTTGAGGCTGGTGATCTCGAGTGTCATGAGCGTGAGGATCACGTCGGCGACGTCGAGCATCGTGATGACCTGCTCCTGGAATGACGGCCAAGTGTCGACGACGATGTAGGCGTATCGCTCGCGCAGCAGCTCGAGAACGTGCTTGATGTGCGCGCCCGTGATGAGCTCGGTGGACTCGGGCGTCGGCGGCGCGAGCATCACCTTGATGCCGGTCGAGTGCTGAACGAGGATCGATTCCACGACGTCTGAGTCGGCGGTCTCGAACGACCCGATCAGGTCCGCGACCGTCTTCGCCTTCGGGCTCATGTTGAGGATCACCGCGATGTCGCCGAACGGCAGGCTGCCGTCGACGAGGACCACGGGCTTGCCGGTCAGCTGATGGAGCGCGACGGCCAGGTTGGTGGCGATCGTCGTGCGTCCCACCCCGCCTTTGGGTGAGAAGAAGGTGATGATCTTCCCCGTCTCACGACCCGCCACGGGCACCGCGGGACCGCCAGCCGGAGCGGCCGGCGCGACCGGTGCATACCGTGCGCGGCGCACTTTCTCGAGCTCGTGGACGTGCCGGATCGAGTTGATGAGCTCATCGGCCGAGAACGGCTTCACCAGGAACTCGCGCGCGCCGGCGAGCATCGAGCGGCGCAGGTAGTCCTGCTCGCCCTGGACACTCATCATGATGATCGGCGACTCCGGGACGGTGTTCGAGATGATCTCGGTGGCCGTGATCCCGTCCATGTCCGGCATGTTGATGTCCATGAGGATCACGTGAGGCCGATGCTGCTTGGCCATGTTGACGGCTTCCTGCCCGCCGCCGGCCGTGCCAGCGACCTCCATGTCGGGCTCGAACCCGATCAGCTTCGCGAGGTTCTCTCGCGTGTCGGCGATGTCGTCGACGATGAGGATGCGGATCTTTTCGCCGTCAGCCAAGCGTCATCGCTCCCCTTTGCCGTGCTCGCGCGAGTCTAAACCGTTACGTGGACGTAGCCCGTCGCCTCGAGTGCCAGCGCGAGCAGTCCGCCTATACCGAGCGCGACCCCGTACGGGATCGAGGACTTCATGATCCCGGCGAGCGTGTTCGGCGCGGCGCCAGCGGCCGGACGGGCCAGCTTTCGCCGCAGGATGAATCCGACGGCAAGGACGCCGCCGATGAGAGCACCGTAGACCGCGGCAAAGAGGAGGAAGTTGATGCCACGCAGCGCGCCGATGGCCATCAGCAGTTTCGCGTCGCCGGCCTTGAGGCCGCCCGCGGCGTAGAACGGGTACGAGATCGCGAAGGCGAGGATGAGGGCTGCGACGTGGTCGACGAGCCCGTGGGTGAACAGCTCACCCGGGAGGCCTTCGATCGCTCCGAAGACGACCCCGATGAGCATCGCGGGATACGTGAACGAATTGGGGATGCGGAGGAAACGCCAGTCCGTGTACATGATGGTGATCAGGAGTGCGGCGAGCGCGACGTTCTCGATCACCCGCAGGACCTCGAGACTCAAGATCTGGGCGCTCCCTCCATAAAAGATGATGAGCGGCGCCGGTGAGGGCGCCGCTCATCGCATCGACAGCTTCGTGCGCTAGGTGAGGTTGTTGCCGATGTTGCTGAAGATGTTCTGGATCTGGCCCCGCAGGAAGACCATCGCGACGATGACGGCGATGGCGATGACTGCGATGATGAGCGCGTACTCAACGAGGCCTTGTCCTTCGTCTTCGCGGATGAATGCGAGCATTTACGTTCCCCCCTTTCTCCCTGTCTTAGGTGCCGTCAGTGTGCCTGCCGGCACGGCCAACGAGCCAGTAGGAAGGTCGTACTAGGAGCATTTTGCCAGCGAAACTAGACTCCGGACCGAGGAAGGAGGTCCATGTCTATGGCGGCTGAAGCGACGACGGTCGCGGTAACCACGAACAAAGCCGGCTTCTGGGTGCGATTCTTCGCGATCTTCATCGACAGCGTAGGTGTCGGCATAGTGTCGAGCATCATCGCGGGTCTGATCAACTCGAGTGCCGACCCGTTCGACACAAGTAGGAGCTCGGTCCAGACGCTCATCGGCGTTCTGTATTTCTGCTACTTCTGGTCGGCGCAGGGTGGCGGGCAGACGCTCGGGATGCGTGCGCTGAATATCAAGGTCGTGCGGACCGACGGTTCTTCGCTCACGATCCTTCAAGCGTTCATCCGCTACATCGGGCTCATCGTTTCCGTTGCGTGCATCTTCATCGGCGTCATCTGGGCCGCATTCGACGCCAACAAGCAGGGCTGGCACGACAAGATCGCCGGCACCTACGTCGTCCGGACCTAAGCACTCTTAGAGCCGCTCGCACGCGGTCAACACGACCGCGTGCGAGCGCGAGCTCCGCTGGTCCGCGTCGAAGGGCGCCGCATCGGGCGGCTCAGCTCTCCTGCGAGCGAAGCAGGTTGAGATCTGCGTCGTATTCGAATTTCGCGCTGAACGTCGTGCCGTCCTGCATGAGGCGCGGGAAGAAGACCGCGTCGGCCGGCGGGATCGGAAGCTCCGCGACTTCGTCGACCGGCACCCAGCGAAACTCGCCGATTCCGGGCGCGGGAGCGAACGTGCCCGCGAAGTCCCACGCGACGAAGATGAAGGTGAGCCACTGGTAATCGGGGCGCGGCGAGGTCTCGGTCATGACCGCACGAAGCACCGGTCGTTCGATCACCAGTCCGGTCTCCTCGCGCATCTCGCGCACCGCGCACTCGACCGGAGACTCCCCCGCATCGAGTTTCCCACCCGGCGCGACCCAGAGCCCGCGGTTCGGCTCGGTGGTGCGCCGCAGGAGCAGCACCTGCTCGTCGCGGAGTGCGTACACGAGCGTCGCGAGCTTCAGTTCGGGACGCGGCGGGCTGACGCGCGGGCGGCTGGGGATCCAACGGGGGACGTGCTCGGTGTACGCGTCGTATGCCGGACCGAATCGTCGCTGCAACGTCGGCTCCTCATAGAGCACGACGAAGACGTGAAAGAAGATCCACGCGACGGCAGCCCACGCGAGAAGCGCGACCGATCCGTAGAACATCGCCTCGCCGACGAGGATCGTCGTCACCGCAACGTACATCGGGTTGCGCATCCAACCGTAGAGGCGCCCGGTGACGAGGCGGTGTGGCGGGTCGTACGGCGCGGGCGTGCCCTCGCCTTCGACGATGAACCCGGCAAAGCACCACGCGAGGACCGCGATGCCGAGCACCAGAGGAACGAGTCCGACGAGGCGCAGCGCTCCGCCCTCGCCTTCGGTGCCGGTGGCGCTCAGGATCATGGCCGGGATCAGGACAAGGAACGTCGCCGGCACCAGCCCGCCGAAGAGAAGCGTGCGGAGGAACCGGCCACCCACTCACGGGGAGAGTAGCGATAGCAGGGGCGGACCAAGAAACACCAAGAGCAGGGCCGGCAGGATCGTCAGCGACAACGGGAACAGCATCAGCACCGGCAAACGTCGCGCCTCCGCCTCCGCGCGGCGGCGCTCGGTGGTGCGTAACGCGTCAGCCTGTATGACCAGCAACTCGGCGAGCGGCGCGCCGAAGCGTGTCGCGGCGACGACCAGCGCGGCGACGCGCGCGTCATCGCCGCCACGCCCGAATCCGCGGAGCGCATCCGGCAACGAGCGCCCGAGGGCGAGGTCGGCGAGAAGCCGTCGCGCGTCCGAGAGACGGCCGAAGCTCGGCGCGCGCTCGACGAGCGCGGCCAGTGCTCGCTCGAATGTGAGCCCGGCCTCAAGACCCACGACGACCGCATCGAGGAATGTCGCGAGATCCGCCGGCGGTGCGGTCGCGCGGACGATGCGCCAAAGCCACAGCGCGCCGGCGACTTCCAGTGCGACAGCGATGCCGAGAAGACCGATGCCCTGTCCGAGGAAGATCGCCGCGTAGTCCGGCGTTGCGAGCGCGAAGAACAGCGCACCAAGGGGCGCGAGCGCGACGAGCACGATCGCGGACACCCGGCCCTGCGCCGTAAGCGCCGCGCGCTCGTCTTCGAGCGCGAGCCTTCCGCGCATGAGCGCGGCGACACGGGCGAGGCTGCGCCCGACGCGTCCGCCGCTGCGCGCGAACGCCGCGAGCACGACCGCGAGCGGGGCGACGTCCTCATCCGGAACGGCCCTCGTGTACGCAGCGAGCGCTTCGCCGACCGGTGCGCCGAGCGCGAGCGCCGCCGCCGCGCGCCGGGTGGGCACGGCGAGACCCGCTGGCAGCGTCGGCGCGACCTCGGCGAACGCGACCGGCAGGGAGAGGCCACTCGCGAGCGCCGCGGCAACCGCGTCCACCAGCGCGGGGAGAGCGGCACGCGTTTCACGTGAGTTCCTGCGGCGAGCGCGCAGCGCTCGCTCCACCGCGGCGAGGAGACGCCGATCGAACACCGCGGCGGCCAGGGCGGTCGCCGCCGCCAGCGCGAGGAACGGCGTCAGGCCGCGACGCTCCGGAGCGCGTAGCCGTCCCCATCGCCGATGACCAGCTCGGCGATCTCGACGATGCGGCGCCGACCATCTTCGCCGCGCTCCTGGTGCACCACGAGGTCGACGCCGCGCCGGATCTGCTCACGGATCGCGGCCAGCGGCAGGTCCACGCCGCCCATGAGGGCCATCGTCTCGACGCGGAGCAGCGCGTGATACGCGCCGTTCGCATGCGCGGTCGTGAGCGAACCACGGTGTCCTGTGTTCATCGCCTGGAGCATGTCGAGCGCTTCGCCGCCGCGGACCTCACCAACGACGATCCGGTCCGGTCGCATGCGCAGCGCGGCGCGGAGAAGCGCACGGACATCGACCGCGCCGGTCCCCTCGACGCTCGGCGCACGGGTCTCGAGCGCGACGACGTTCGGCTGCGGCAGCCGCAGCTCGGCGGCGTCTTCGATCGTCACGACGCGCTCGCGCTCGCCGATCGCGTAGCCGAGCGCGTTGAGAGTCGTCGTCTTTCCGCTCGACGTGCCGCCCGAGACGAGGATGGTTCGACGCTGACGTACCGCGGCGACGAGGAGATCCATCGTCTCGCGCGAACAGGTGCCGAGGCGAACGAGGTCGTCGGGCGTCAGAGGTCGACTCGCGAAGCGGCGGATGGTGAGTACCGGGCCGTGAAGAGAGATGGGCGGGATCACGGCGTGCACGCGCGAGCCGTCGGGTAGCCGCGCGTCGACCAGGGGTGTCGCGAGGTCGATGCGTCGCCCGAGCGGCGCGACGAGGCGCTCGATGAGCACCAGGATCTCGTCGGGATCCGCGAAGCGGATGCCGGTCTCCTCCAGACGTCCGTCGCGCTCCACCCACACGCCCCGCGTGCCGTTGACCATCACCTCACTGACGCGTTCGTCACGCAGGAGGGGCGCGAGCGCGGCGAGCCCGAATAACCGATCTTCGAACCAGCGCTCCAGCTCGCGCAGCTCGCCAGACGGCACGACGACACGCTCCGAGGACATCGCCTCTCGCAGCGCGGCCGGGAGCTGGTCGCGGCGGGGCCGGCCGTTCTCCACCTCGCGCAGCCGCGCCACGATCGCGCGCTCGAGTCGAGCGCGAACGCCTTCTGACGTCACGACGCGTCGAGCGCCACGAGCTCCGCGAGCTCGTCGTAAGCGCGGCCGAGCGCACCACCCGCCGCGCGCCGCCCGGACAGCGCCGCGCCGACGGCGGCCTCATCGCGCGGTAGCGCGCGGAATGCCGCACGCTCGCCGATCCGCGCCGCGCGTGCCTGCGACGCGATGACCCATGCTTCACTCGGTACGTCGCTCGCATCGAGGGTCGCGAGCGAGAGCGGATCGTCATAGGAGAGGACGAGCACGCGCTCGGCGAGACTCCCGAGCGCGAGCGCACGCTCGTCGGCGAGGACGGGCGCATCGACCAACACGAGCTCCGCGAGCGACCCGGCGGCTCGCACCGTCGATTCGGCCAGCGCACGCGTCGGCGCGACCGGCGCGCCGCCGATCACGCGAACACCAGCGCTCTCCGCGGCGACGACGGCGAGGTGCTCGGCGGTGAGCTCGTCCGTCAGCCCCTCGAGCTCGCTCCAGGTTCGCGGCGCGCACTCGAGCCACCACCCGAGTGCTCCGGTACCCGTCGCGTCGACCGCGGCCACGCCGAGTCTCGATGCGAGCCGGCGCGCGAGGTTCGCGACGAGCAGTGTGCGGCCCACCCCGCCGCGTACCCCGGTAACGACGACCACGCGCGTCGCGTGGCGCGGGATCCGTGGAAGTGCGCCGACGACGAGCGGGCCGAGCGCCGCTGGTTCGCAGGTCGACGCGATCGACGACGCGTCGTAGCCGAGAGCCGCCGCAAGTGCGCGTTCCGACTCGCCGGCGATCGCGACGCGCGGGATCGAGGACTCGAGCGCAGCGGCAGCGATGCACGCCGAAGCGTCGCGAAGGTCCACGAGGACGACATCGGGTCGGGCGCCGTCGCAGGGCTCGAGCCCCAGCAGCGCCGCCGCGGCGCGCAGGTCGTCGCCGCCGCAGATCGCGGCCCGCGCGCTCACGCGTCCGCTCGCGTCAGCGCGCCGAGCGCAGGAGCGGCACGAGCAGCAGGCCGCCGCCGCGCGCGATCGCGATCGCGCTCGCGCCTTCTTCGTCGAGCTCGAGCACGATGCCGTGTTCGTCCGCCGCCATGACGCGCGCGGCGTACGCGACGGGGACGGCGTACGCGCGATCTCCCTGACGCACCGCGAGCACGTCGATCACGTCGCCCGTGCGCACGCGTGGCACCGGCGCCGCGAGCCAGGCGGCCGGAAGGCTCATCGCCCAGGTCGCTGGCGCGAGCGACTGCGCCAGCGATGGCTGCACGGGCGGCGCGGCCGCTCCTCCGATCTCCGCGCCCAGCGCACCGAGCGTCAACAGGGCGGACGCCGCGCCGAGCGCGATGCGACGCGCTGACAGCCGGCGGCGCGAGGCGGTCAGCGCGGGAAGCATGCGTCCGCCTGAAGCGCCGCGCGGTGCAGCCGCCCGGCGTGGTGAAGCTCGATCTCGATCGTCGCGCCGGCGCAGCGAGCCTCGACCGCACCATCGAACGCCGCGCCGTTTCGCGCGGCTGCCTCGGCCGCGGCGGCGCGCGCGGCCTCGCGTGTCGCGGGACTCGCGAGCAACGCGACGACGTCGACGGTGGGGCGCGGAACGTCGAAGACGTGAGCCCGGACCGAGTCGAGATGCCCGGCGTAGGCGTCCGCGACGGCGGCGGCCGCAGCTTCGACCGCGGCTTCGCCGGTGTCCTGCGCGAGGGCGTTCGCGAGCACGCGCTCCTGGACCGTGCGCAGACCGACGATCGCGAGCGCACCGATCCCGATCAGCAGGGCCGCGATCACGAGCGCCTGGCCGCGCTCACCGTTCACGGCATCCACTCGATACGGCGGGACGCGCTGGCCGTGACGACGAAACGCGGAAGGCCGACGAATCCGAGCGGGACCGGTAAGGTGTAACTCGCGTTAACGGTGAGCATCGATCCGCGTGGCTCTCCGTTGCGCGGCGGTTCGCCCTGCGGCGGCGCGATGGCGCTGGTGACGCGGTCGGGTGAGAGCGGCGCGACCGTGGCGGCGAGCGTCCCGCGGATCTGTTCGTCGTCGTTCGTGAGCGCGCCCGCGCGGGCGGCCTCCGCGGTGGCGTGTTGCAACGCGAGACGCGCGACACCCAGCTCCGCGACGAGCACGATCGCGAGTGCGACGACGAGCAGGGTCGGCAGGACCAGCGCGAATTCGACGATCGCCTGTCCGCGGTCGCCCCTCATTCGCTGATCGGCGGCCACGGGAGCGCGCGACGCAGCGTGCGGCGGAAGAGGCCGCCGATACCCCCGATGAGGCAGATGACGCAGACCGCATCGAGCACCACCTGCGCGTGATCGTCGGTGGTCTGCGAGAACATCTCGGCCGCCGCGCGCAGCACGACGCCACGCTCATCCGGCGGCACGGCGCGCGAGCGGATCGTCGCCAGCGTGAGCTCGAAAGCCTGCTCGCTCTCGAGGATGCCGCCATGGCCTTCGATCTCGGCGGCCGACCTCGGCAACAGGACACGTGACGGGACACCGGGATCCCGCGCATCCGCTGAGCTCACGAGTCCGTCGGTCGCGAGACGCAGATCGAGGCGCACGACGCCTGGCGGTGGCGCGGATGCGTGTAGCCGGGCCATGTCGCGCACGGCGGCGGTATCGGGATCGCGGAGGAACGCCTTGGCGAAGGCTCGCGTATCCTCGCGCGCCGGCCCGCTCGCCGCGAGCCAGCTCTGCGCCTCTGCGGCAGCGTGGACGCCGTCATGCGGCGCGGCCCAGGCGACGTAGCTGATAACACCGTCGTCGGAGGAGAGGCCAAGGTCGAATGCGCGATCGGCGACGTTCCCACCCATCGAATGCGTCACGATGTGCACGCCGCCGTAGCTCGTCGACAGCGCTCGGATGGTGTCGCGCAGCTGCAGCGCGCTCGCATCGATCGGGCCGAACGTGTCGTAGGTGCCGACATCGCGGCCGAACTCCACGACGTCGTAGCCGCCCGCGGCGGCTATGCGGTCGCGGAACGTGCCGAAGACCCGCTGTTCTTGCTCCGATGCGTAGCCGCCGACGAGGACGATGAGCTCCTTCTTCGAAGCGTTCGGCCCCGCCGACGCCGATGGCGCGCGCTCGACGGCGCGAAGGGCGGTGAGCGGCGGACGGAGGGGAGGACCCGCGTCCACCGGACGGAGCGGCGGGTCCTCGTCCGCCAATGCGACGAGCGCCAAGGCCGGAAGGGCGACCCACGCCAGCAGCGTCGCGCCGATCAACGCTCGCATCCGCATCGCGGCACATGTCAGCAGTGCCTGGGACGGTGGCGAAGAGGAGCCGCGACTGGTACGGGGGTACTAGCTTGCCTGTAACCTGCACAGCCATGATCAGGGCGTTACTGAAAGCGACGAAGGAGCTTTCAGCTGCACATCCCAAGCGGAGCGAGGGAGGTGTGCAGACACTGCGGCGTGTGCTGGTTTTGCTCCTACTGGCCGTCAGCTGTGCACCGCCGCCGACGACACAACTACCGGTCACCTGCGGCGCGACCACCGGCGGCCATGCGGGCGCCGAGACTCAGCTTCGCTTCGTCGAGGCGAGCGACACCGAGATCGTCCTCACCTTCGGCGCAAGCTCGGCGTCGAACGTCTTCGACGTCCCAGCGTTCGAGCTCACGCCGCTCGAGGGCGCGGGCTCGCCGCGCGCGTATCGGCTGAAGGTGAGTGGCTCGTCGACGCTCAATCCCGACGGAACGGCGAGCTACCGCGGGCTGAAGGGGCTCGAGCCAGGTGGACGCACCGTGCGCGCGATCGATCTCATCGACGAAGCGGCACGCGTCGTGACCTTCACCGTCGCGCTGGAACGGGATGTTTGCCCGTTCGTCGCCGCGAAGGTCTATCAGTACGGGAAGAGTCCGCGCGCGCAGATCGCCCTCACGTTCGGGGGTGCCAGCGCTCTCACCATCGAAACGATCTCGGACGCCGTAGGTGGCGCCCCCATCGGCACGCCGGTGCAAGGCAGCGGGGCGGGTTATGAGCCCTCCTCAAACATCAGGATCACGATCGGCGGTCGTCTGGTCTGGGACACGACCGCGAATGCGGACGGGACGTTCGACTCCGGGTTCTGGATCCCGGATCGCGAGCCGGGCCTGTACACCGTCACCGCGACCGACGGCCACGGTCACGTCGGCACGACGACGCTGCGCGTGATGGCACAGCGCACCAAGAAATGACGGCGCTCGGCCTCGACGCGCTCATCGTCGTTGCGAGCAGCGTTCATGGTCCGGAGGGGCACCTCGGGCTGCCGCGCGGCGGCGTTCGGGCGAACGACCAGCACGATCACCTCGCCGACGCGCGGGCCGCGCGCGAGTTCCTCGGCACACGTCACGAATTCGCGGCTCCGGCGGGACCACCGTCGACCGCGGAGCTACGACGGCTGCGACTGCTGCGTGACGCGGTTCGGTCGCTCGTCCGCGGTGACGTTCGGTCGTACGTGCGTCGGCGCGACGCGTTGCTCCGCGGCGCGCGTTATCGGCTCGCGCCCGACGGGACCCTTGCCTCCGAGCACGAGGGCTGGACCGAGTTCTGCGACCTGCTCGTGCCCCTGCTCGTCGCGCTCGGGGGTGAAAGGCGACGCCTCCGTGCGTGCGGCAACCGTCGCTGCGGCTGGCTGTTCGTCGATCGATCCGCGAGCGGTCGGCGACGCTGGTGCGATGCGAAGGCCTGCGGCAACCGGATGAAGGTGCGCCGCTACCGCGCGCGCCACTAGGCCCGCGCCTTCGCAACCTCCGCGGCCTGCTCGCTCGCGGCCTTCTCTTCCCGGTCGTCGAGAGGGATGAGCTTCTGCGGGCCGTGACGCCGCTCGAGCGCCCACGCGAGCAGACGATCGGCGAGCCAGGGATTCTTCGGCAGGCACGAACCATGGCTGTAGGTGCCGACGATCTTTCCCTGCACCGCACCCTCGGTCTTGTCTTCACCGTTGTTCCCGTTGCCCACGACGACCGTGCCGAGCGGCTTCGCATTCGGTCCGAGGTACGTGCGGCCGCTGTGGTTCTCGAAACCGACGAGCACGCCGTCGGGCGTCTCGGCGACGAGGTTGCCGACGAAACGCAGGCTGCCCGCGCGCGTGCGAACGTCGAGGACACCTAGCCCCGGGATGGCCGGCGCGTTCTCGGGAAGGTACTCGTGTCCGAGCAGCTGGTAGCCACCGCAGATCGTCAGGGCCGCCGCGCCATTCGCGAGCGACGCCCTCACCGCATCCCCGTTCGGGCCGGCGAGATCGGCGCCGACGATGTCCTGCCCCTGGTCCTGGCCGCCGCCGAAGAACCAGAGGTCGGGCCAGTCCGCGTCGAACGCCGTGCCGGCGGTAAACGCGCGCACCTCGACCGCGATGTCGCGCCAACGTGCGCGCTGCGCGAGCGCGAGCACGTTCCCCCGGTCGCCGTAGACGCTCATGAGGTCCGGATACAGGTGCGCGATCCGTAGATCCATCGCTCAATCTTCCCAAAAATTTGCGACGTGTCCGCGCCGCGCGAGCTCCCCACGCAGCGCCAGCATCGCGGTGTAGGTGGCGAGCACCACGACCTCGCCGCCAGGTGCCGCTCCGCCGAGCGCGCGGTCGATGGCGCTCCCCCACTGGTCCACGACCTCGATCCGGTCGCGCGCGATCCCGGCGTACTTCAGCCGGTTCGCGAGATCGCGCGAGCGGATCCCGGTCACGACCGCGTGCTCGACGGCGGGAGCGAGCGTCTCGAAGTCGGCGTCCCAGATCCACGAGACGTCGCGGCCGTCGGCATCGCGATCGTTGAGCGCGGCGAGCAGGCGCGGCCGCCCACCCATCTCGAGCAGGGCGCCGATCGCGGCGTTGAAGCCGGCGGGGTTCTTCACCAGGATCAGACGCAGCTCGCGCCCATCGACCGCAACCTGCTCCAGGCGGCCGAACGCGGGTCGGAAGTTGGCGATCGCAAGCGCCGCGGTCGGTAGCGCGATGTCCAGCGCGCGCGCGACCGCGAGCGCGGCCAGCGCGTTGTAGGCGTTGTACAGGCCGGCGATCGGCACGCGCACCGGGTCGAAGGCGCTCGCGACGGCGGTCCGCAGCTGGATCTCGCTCGAGAGCGAGGTGAGCACCACGCGTGTCGCGGACACATCGCGCTCGGGCCGCGCGAGCCCACACGACGGGCACGACCAATCACCCTCGTGCGCGAGAACGACCCGCTCATAGCGCAACGGCTGGCGACACCGCGGGCAGCGCGTCGCGTCGCTGATCGCCTGCGGCACGAGGCCGCCGACCGCTGGATCGTCCACACCGAAATAGACGACCGGGCCCCCGTGTCGCTGACCCAGCCACGCGACGATCGGATCGTCGGCGTTCAGGACGAGGGTGACGCGCGGATCGAGCTTCGCGACCGCGTCGCCGATGCGGCGCGCGAGCTGATCGACCTCGAAATAACGGTCGAGCTGGTCGCGGAACAGGTTGGTGACCAGCACGACGCGCGGGCTGATCCGCCCGAGCACGCGCGGCAGCGACGCCTCATCGACTTCGAACATGCCGATGTCGCCGCGAAGCTGCCCGCGCCAATCGTTCTCGGTGAGCAGTGCGCCGGCGATGCCGCGCTCCAAGTTCGAGCCCGAGCGATTGTGTATCGGACCCCAGCCCGTCGCGCGCACGATGTCGGACAGCATCCGCGTCGTCGTCGTCTTCCCGTTCGTGCCCGAGACAAGCACCACTCCGTGCGCGAGCGAGCTCGCGACGGCGGCAATGAAGTCCGGGTCGATGGTGAGCGCGACGAGTCCGGGCAGCGCCGTACCGCCGCGACCGCTGAGTTGAAGCCCCAGGCGCGTCAGTTTCCCCGCCGCGTTCGCAAGAAGGGCGAGGGGATCGGGCATCGGGGTAAGCGTATGGGCCGGGGGCGAGCGCGAGTTCTAGGCGGGCGCTTGGACCTCGCGGAGCAGGATCTCGATCTCGTCCACCGCGCGGCCGAGACGCATGACGAGCGACTTGCCGCCGTCGCCGTTCGCGCTCTCGCGCAGCTCTCCCATGATCTCGAGCCGCGCGAGCTCGGCAACGGCACGCCGAAGCCGCGCCACGGAAAGAGACGTCGGGAGATTGCGGCGGAGGAGGACGATGCGTTCCTCGAGACGCTCGAGCCTGCGGCGAAGCTCCCCTTCGAGGTCTTCGGGTGCGAGGTCGTCCAAGCGTTTCGCGTCGGCCTGCAGCGAACTCAGGTCGCGTTGGACCAGCTGCGAGGCCTTCTCGAGGGAGTAACCCTTTGCGAGGGCTTGCCGGATGCGGATGACCTTCTCCATTGCGTAGACGTCGTAGTCGTGTTCGCCGTCGGCCGATGGCTTGACCAAGCCCTTCTTGGTCCAGTAGATCAGCTGCCGCGGAGTCACGTTGCAGACGCGCGCCGCTTCGGCGGCAGACAGGCGCAGACGCGACAAGACCTCGCCGTCGTTGGCGATGAGCACTCGCGCGAGGACGTCACGGACCTCTGTGTCTGCCACGGAACGCCGATTCTTCGACTCGCGGTCTGGCGTGTCAAGAACCGCGACAGATGGCACTCGACGCCCCACGACGGCGAGGCTCAGGTCTTGGAGCGCCTGGGTGCTTTGAGCGCCTGTCGGTAAGCGACCTTCACGGTCGCGTGAAAGCGGCCCAGCTTGCCGCGATCCCAATCAGCCCAGAGCCGCGCGACCTCTACGCCAACGGGCGTTTTGACGTCGCTGGCCTTGACGGCCGCCGCGACGGCGTCTTCCCAGCCGCGCGACGACGATCCGGTCGCCTCGCTCAGTCTGATGACGCCGGCCGTCGTCTTAGCTCGTTGTGCGGGCACCGCGTCCTTCGGTGGGCCGGCTGCGCTTCGGCACGCCGCTTTCGGGATGGCCGTTCGTCGCCACACCCACGAAGAAGGCACGAAGAGCGGCGTTGATGACTCCGAACACGGCGACCTCCTCGCTAGCGGCTCTTGGGCGGGAAGCCCTCGAGTCCGTACTCCTTGATCTTCGCGTACAGCAAACGTCGGTAGATGCCGAGCATTTCTGCCGCCTTGGAACGATTACCGCCAGCGTCCTTCAGCGCCTTCATGATCAGATCCTTTTCGAACTGGGAAACGGACTTCTTGAAGAACGATCGCTCCGCCGAGACGTCCTCGTTCTCGTCTTCGCGCTCGCCGGCGTCGTGGTCGCCGAACGGCAGCTCACGACTGGTGATGATCTGTCCCCGCGAGAGGACCACCGCGCGCTCGACGACGTTCTCGAGCTCGCGCACGTTGCCCGGCCAGTCGTACTCGGTGAGCCGTTTCAGTGCTTCTTCGCTGATCGCCGCCGGCTGCGCCGTCGCGCTGTAACGGTGCTTCGCGAGGAAGTGCTCGACGAGCGCCGGGATGTCCTCTTTGCGCTCGCGCAGCGGCGGCATGTGGATGTTGATGACGTTGAGTCGGTAAAAGAGGTCGTCGCGGAACTTGTTCTGCTCGACCTGCTTCTGGAGGTCCTTGTTCGTCGCGCAGATGACGCGGATGTCGACCTTGATAGGCAACGATGAGCCGACGCGCTCGATCTTGCGGTCTTGCAGAACGCGCAACAGCTTGGTCTGTGTCGCGAGACTCATCTCGGCGATCTCGTCGAGAAAGACGGTGCCCTTGTCGGCCAGCTCGAAGCGGCCTTTCCGCATGGTCATCGCGCCGGTGAACGAGCCCTTCTCATGGCCGAACAGCTCGGCCTCGAGGAGCGTCTCGGGCAGCGCGGCGCACGACACTTTCACCATGGGGCCGCTGCGCCGGTTCGAGTTGAAGTGGAGCGCCTCCGCGACCAGCTCTTTGCCGGTGCCGCTCTCGCCGGTGATGAGGACGGTCGCGTCAGCCTTCGCGACCTTGCCGACGGTCTTGTAGACCTCCTGCATCGGCGGCGAGTTGCCGACGATGCGCTCGGTCTGCACCAGCGAGCTGATCTCGTCGCGCAGCACCTCGACCTCCTGCGCGAGGTCCTGGTAATCGAAGGCCCGCTTGACCGTATGGGAGATCTTGTCGAGCTCGAATGGCTTCGTGATGTAGTCGAACGCGCCCAGCTCCATCGCTTTGATCGCCGCGTTCGATGACCCGAACGCGGTCATGATCAGAACCGACGTCTTCGGCGACGCGCTTTTGACCTTCGGAAGCGCCTCGATGCCGTCGAGCTCCGGCATCCGCACGTCCATGATCACGAGATCCGGCGAGCTCTCGCCGACCTGGGCCACGACCTCGGTCCCGGTGGCGGCCTCGGTGATCGAATAGCCCTCGTCGGTGAGAAGTTGCTTCAAAAGCGAACGGATCGAGGCGTCATCGTCCGCGACCAAAATCGACTTCTGGGCCATGACTTGTACGGTTCCTTCCCAGCGGGACCCAGATTTAGGCTCCAGGACCACGCTCACCGGTGTAAGTCGACAGTTTGTGTTCCGCGAAGCGTACATGTCAAATCGCCGCCTTCAGACGGGCGTTCGCGAATCGCCCGCTAGGCCACGTCGCGGATGGCAGGCACCAAGGAGGCCGTTACCGCCGTGGCGACCGTGACGAGTCCGGCGACCGCGATGAGGACATTCACGCCGATCGCGTCGCCGAGCACCCCGCTGATCAAAACGAGGGGTAGCCAGCTGAGATTGGTGAGCGCGATGCGGGCGCCGAAAACGCGGGCGCGTACGTTCGATGGGGTCGCTTCTTGCAGGATCGTGACTGTCGGCACGAAGAAGAGCACGTTCGACGCACCGAGCAGGGCGAACAGTCCGAGCGCGATCGTGAAGGTGGGCGCGATCGCGATGAGTCCCGCAACGGTGCCCCAGATCGCGAAGCCCGCGATGAGCAGATGTCCCTTCCGGAATCGGACGATGTAACGCGGGAAGATCGCGCTGCCCAAGACCGCGCCGAACGCGATCGCGGCCTCAGCGCCGCCGAACAGCACCGCTCCTTCCGTCACGTCACCGCCGGCAAAACGCCGCACGATGAGCACCGGCGTGAGCCCATTCACCACAGGGAGCGCCAGTTGCGCCATGAGCGAGAAGACCGTGTTCGCCCACACCGCGGCCGTATCGCGGATGAAGCGGAGACCTTCCACCCCGTCACGGATGACGCGACGCAAGGTCAGGGCTCGGCTCGTCTCGGTGATGACGACGCGCGACAGCAGCAACGCCGACAGCGCGAAGGTCAGCGCGTCGGCGTAGAAAGCGCCGACGCCGAAGGTCGCGACGAGGACGCCTGCGGCGAGGGCGCCCCCGATCTCGACCGCGCGATCGGATCCGTAGACGAGAGAGTTCGCGGCGGGCAGCCGGTCGGGCGTGAGGAGCGCGGGCACGATCGCCACGCGGGCGGGGTTGAAGATC
>VBEZ01000108.1 GCA_005882255.1 Chloroflexota bacterium
GATCTTCGGCGCCGACGTCCAGGATCCGCAGCGCTTCGGGATCGACTTCGCGATCACCGCCGTGTTCGTCGCGATCGTGGTCATCGGCATCCGGCACCGTTCCGACGCGGTCGTCGCCCTCGTCGCGGCGCTCGTCGCGGGGGCGCTTCGCCTCGCGGGCGCGTCGGCGGTCGCGGTCGTCGTTGCCGGAGCTCTCGCGCCGCTGGTCGCGTTCGCGCTGCGCGCGGACCGCGAATGATGTTCTGGGCGACCGTTGCCGCGTCCGGCCTCGCCACCTATCTCATGCGATCGCTTCCGCTCGCGGTAACGCTGCGTGGCGTCGCTCCGGCATGGCTGCGGCGTTATCTCGACGCGCTGCCGATCGCGATCATCGCGGCGCTCGCCGGCGCGGGCATCGCCGTGCCGGATGGGCAGCCGACCGGCGGCGCCGAGGTCGGCGCGGCGCTGGTCACACTCGGCATCGCGGCGTGGCGGCGGAACCTGCTCTTCGCGGTCATCGCGGGGGTGATCGCCGTCGCCGCGCTGCGCGCCGTCGGTCTGTAACGCTGGTAGGGTTTCGGGCGTGGACGGCGGGCTCATCCAGTGGATCTGTGTCCGGGACGCCCATCGCCATACGCCGCCGCCTGACCAGTCGACGCCGTTCAACATCCACGAGGAGGGCGGCTGGGCCTACTGCCCGGCCGGCGCCACGCAGAACCACCTTTGGTATCGCACCGGTGGCATCACGCGGGCCGGCCTGGACCGCTTTAGGTGGCCCCGCGAGGACGAGGTCGACCGCTGAGCGACTAAGCAGCCTCTCGCCAGGTGGAACATTTGGCCCATCTCCGGCGTTCTATAGGTGATGAGAACTTCTGGACTCCCCTGCCGCGCCAATCCCGACTGCGAAGCCGTCTTCAGCCTGAGCCATCAGAACTCCATGGAGGCGCTTCGCGAAGCCGCGTCCCGACGCGACGCCCACGAGGTCGAGGTGCACGACTACCGGCACATCGCGACGACCACCCTGTCCGGCGCATCGACGTTCGCTCAGGGTCCGGCGGCGCGCCGCGGCCGTGGTCGCAAGCGCTCCGAGGAGCTGAACGTCATCTAGCTGATCGCGGCCACCCGGCCGCGATCCCGCGCGCGTGTCAGACCCCCGATGTGTCGCAGCGATCCATGTTGCCGCTCGTGTAGCCGGTCTTGAACCAGAACTGACGCTGCTCCGAGGAGCCGTGCGTCCAGCTCTCCGGTGTGACCTTGCCCTGCGTCTGTTGCTGGATGCGGTCGTCACCCACGGCCGCAGCCGCATCGAGCGCCTGCGCGATCTCCGCGTTCGTCGGCGCTTGCAGGTAGCCGGTGTCCGCGGCGTGCTTCGCCCACACGCCGGACAAGCAGTCCGCCTGCAGCTCGACGCGCACCGAGGCGCGGTTGCTCGAGGTTTGCGTCAGCATCCCGAGCTGGTCCTGCACGTGATGCCCGTATTCGTGCGCGATCACGTAGGCCTCGGCGAACGGACCACCTTGCGCGCCGAAGCGCGTTTGCAGCTCCTGGAAGAAGCTGATGTCCAGATACACCTTCTGGTCGTTCGGGCAGTAGAAGGGTCCGGTCGCCGCGCTCGCGGTCCCGCAGGCGGCGCTCGTGTACCCGCTGAAGATCACCGTCGGCGCCGGCGAATACGTCGAGCCGCGGCGGTTGAGCTCGTCGCTCCAGTACTTCTGCACGCTGTCGACGATGCCGACGACCCGGCAGTCCTCGCGCTTGTTCGCGTCCGCGCCGGTCCGGCAGTCCTGCACCGATTGGACGCCCTCGATCGGCGGCTGTGTGGTCGTCGTGTCGATCACGCTGGTCGGGTCGACGCCGAGTAGCAGCAGGGCGATGACGATGATGAGCCCGACCGCACCGCCGCCGACGACGATCGGACCGCCTGCGGTAGAGCCGCTGCCACGGCGGTCCTCGACCTGCGATGGGTCGAGCTTGGCATTCGGATCGAATGTCACACGCGAGCGACCGCAAGACGGAGGCCACGGGCCGACAGACGGAGTGGCGGCCTACTCGGCTGGTGGTGTCTAGGCGACCTGTGCCGCGCCGCGGATCGCGTCAATGAGCAGCGACGGCGCCGAGTCTTTGGTGACACAGGCGTCGACACCGATCTCTTTGCCTTGGATACACGCATCACCGTCGAGGGTGTACAGGACGATGCGGATGGTGCTCCCGTCGCGCCGGAGCGCCTCCACGACCTCGAGGCCACTGAGATCGCGCATGTCCGAGTCGAGGACGAGCACGTCCGCGCGCGTCGCGTGCACCAGCCGCAGCGCGTCGTGGCCGTCACCCGCGACGCCGACCACGACCATCCCGAGCTCGGCGTTCAGCAGGTAGCGCAGGTTCTCGCGGATCGAGGGATGGTCGTCGGCGACGACGATCCTGAGGGTGCGGGAAGGTGCGGCCGACACGGTCCGAGCATACCCTCAAATTTGATTGCGCTGAACCGCCTCAGCCGCCGATTGACTAGGCCCATCCGGCTCAACCGCGGGTCGTTCCAGCAATGAGACGGGGTGCCGCTTGGGCAGCCCTACCCTTGTTCCATGCGCTCATTACGGCGGGCCTGCGTCGCGCTGGTCGCCGCATGCTGCCGGAGACGCCGACGCTGGCCCCGACCGTCGCGCCGCCCCCGCCGACGGCGCCGCCACGAACCGCGCGGCCTGCGCCCACCAACCACGACGCGGGCGACAAGCTCATCCCCTACTACTTCGTTATCCGCGGGCAGTTCTCGATCTTCCCGCCCACGCCGCAGCTCGACTTCGACTTCGCGTCGGACGTGGATGGGGACGCGTTCTTCCGCGGGCTGACCCCGGTCGGCCAGCCGATCTTCACCGTGCGCGAGGACTTCATCATGACCCCGCGGACGGCGTATCACGAGATCGGTCACGCGTACGAAGCGCTACTGCAGCGCAAGGATGCGAGCGTCGATTGGCGCGCGAAGTACTGGGCGTTCCGCGGCTTTCCCGGCACGTGGCAGCAGGCCGCCGCCGAAGCGGCGACGATGACCGGCATGGGGCAGTGGATCCATCAGCCTCAGGAGTCGTGGGCCGAGGCCTTCAGCGTCTCGATCGTCGGCGGTGGTCAGGAGAAGACGCTCGACTACGGCAGAACGATCAACCCGGTCGCGACCAAGGCGTTCTTCATGTCACTACTGAACGGCGCCGGCTGAGCCGACCCCGGGAATCGAACCCGGAACCTGCGGTTTACAAAACCGCTGCTCTGCCAATTGAGCTAGGTCGGCGCGTAATTGCCCAATGATTGTGCCTCTGTGCGGAGCGAGTGCACAACAGTTTCGTTTCCGTGCGTGGGTGCTCGGTGTTGGGTGTTTTTTCGCGATGCGTCCGTACGTCTCGGTGAAGGCCTTCGGCAAACGCGCAAGGTCTGAGCGACCGATGCGACCGATGTAGCCCTGAGTGGTCACGATGGACTTGTGCCCCGCTAGCTGCTGAACAAGGGGAGTCTCAACACCGCGACGTACCCAATTCGCTCGGCAACGACGCCGGATGCGTAAGGCGAATCACGCCGTACTTGCGCGTGAAGAAGGTGCGACTTGTCGTCCATAGGACATAGCTCTCAGAGTCGTGGGCCGGAACGAGGATCGCGCGGATTGATTCGGCGTTTCTAGCGAAAGTGTCCGCTGGGAGAGAGCCCTCTGACCGATCTGGCGAAACGGCGCCCGTGTTCTTTATCACAAACGCGTTGTCCCAGCCGCCCTCGGCTGCCAGAAAAGCCCCGATCTCGTCGAATGTCCCCTCATGCAGCGTGCGCCACAGAAACCGGCGATCTGAGCTGCCCGACGCAGGCGGCGCGCGTTCCAACACGAGGAGATACCACCGACCTCTCTCGCCTGTTGAATAACGGCATCCTCCGAATCGGCGGCCAACTTCGCTGGAAACGGTCCAACCGATGAGAAGAGCGATCTCTCGAGATCACTGAGGTCGTCGACTCGAAACGTTGCCGGGTAGGATCCGAAGACCTCACCGTCATCCGTCGCAGGGTCGCGCGGGCGAACTCCGAAAGTTCGTAACCTTGCTCCAGCGCTCGCCGCACCCATGCGCGTCCAGCGTCGCCAAGCGCCTGGCGGATGACGCGTCCGTCGTTCATCGCCCGTGCCTTCCTGCCGGGGCGATAGACATGAGGTTCGCGCTCTTGCACGACGGCTTCAACTGAACGCTCGGCCGCCCTGCGATCGTTCATGCCGTTCCCAACTAGCACGTATTAACTGCGGACGATTTCACGCAAGACCCCGACTACGCCGTCATGCGCGTCCGCAACACCCGTTCACCTAGTGAGTCGGCGCTGATCGCGCGCTGATCGCAGAGACCGCTCGCTCCCCCACCCCTCGCCCGAGAAAGGGAATACGACTGCCGTACTCAATCATGTCCACTTTGACGGCTGCGCTCACCGCGGTCGTTGCTGCCCTCATGCTGATCGCTCCAGCGACGTCTCGCTCGCTCGCCGGAGTCGCATCGACGACCGCGGCCGCAAGCCCGATCACGAGCTTCACCGCGAGCCCAGGCGACGACGCGTTCGGCGAGCGAGCCACTGCGATCTCGCGTTCGCTGGGTGCGGGACGCGAAGCAAGCTCAACAACGCAGAACGTGGCCACTCCAACGGCGAGCGCTGCGCCGGCCGCTCCAGCGCCATCACCGACGCCGGTCCCGGCGGCGACCGTCGACGACGCACGCTCATTCGCGCTCACGCAGATCGGCGCGGCGCAGTTCTCCTGCCTCGACGCGCTCTGGCAGCACGAATCGGACTGGGACCCGTCCGCTGAGAATCCCACCTCCGGCGCTTACGGCATCGCGCAGGCACTCCCGGCTACACGAATGGCGAGCATCGGCGAAGACTGGATGTCGAATCCGATCACGCAGGTGAGCTGGGGACTTGAGTACATCGCCGGTCGGTATGGCACCGCATGCAACGCGTGGTCATTTTGGCGGGCGCGCTACCCGCACTGGTATTGACCTGAGGCGCAGCCTCGTCGCGCGCGTCGTCGAAGTCCCAGGGGCCATAAGCCAGGGAAGACGCGAGAGGAAGCGCAGCACGATTTCGGTTAGCCGACGCCGCCACCTTTTTTGACGATGCAGGTGTTCAGGGTGTTCGGGACCGTGCCTGACGCCCGTTCGCCCTCAACATCATTCGCAAGATCCGGTCGACTACGAAACTGCCGACGTCGCCGCTGCGTTTAGTTACAAAACCGCTGCTCTGCCAATTGAGCTAGGTCGGCGCGAGATAAATGCTACCTAGTCGTCGGTCTTCTTTTTCGCGCGCGGGCGAGCCACGCGTTTCTTGGGCGCCGGTTTCTCAGCTGGCGGTTTCGCCTCGGCCGACTCCTCTTCGCTGACCTCGTCATCGGCGGGCGCGGACGCGGTCGCTTCCTTTTGCGCCGTCGGCGCGGACACGGTCCGCGCGTCGGCCTCGAGCACGACGTCCTCGTCGCCTTCCGCGAATTCCGGATCGTCCGCGGCGTCCTCGGGGATCTGCAGCGGCGCGGCGGGGCGTGCGGTGCGCGTGTCGGGTGGCGCCGCGTCGCGACGTCGCTGACGCAGCGCCTCATAGAGGATCACCGTGCCCGCGGCCGCGGCATTGAGCGACGCGACGTGTCCTTCCATCGGGATGCGCACGACCTGGTCGCAGCCCTCGAGCACGAGGCGGCGTATGCCCTCGCCCTCGCCCCCGATCACGATCGCGCTGGGCCCGCGGTAATCGACCTCGTCGTAGAGCATGTCGCCGCTCTCGTCGGCGCCGATGACCCAAACGCCCTTCTCCTTCAGCGCGTCGATCGCCTGCCGCAGGTTCGCGACGTCGGCGATCATGAGGTGCTCGCTCGCGCCCGCGCTGGTCTTCGCGACCGCCGGCGTGAGACCGACGCTGCGGTGCCGCGGGATCACAACGCCGGCCACGCCGGCGCCCTCCGCCGAACGCAGCAGCACGCCGAAGTTCTGCGGATCCTGGAGCGAGTCCACGACGAGCACGAGTGCCGGCTCCGAGACGGCGTCGAGGTGGAGCAACAGCTCGTCGAGCTCGACGCCGGCCTTGCCCTCGACGATCGCGACGACGCCCTGATGATTCTCGATCGGCGAGAGCCGCTGCACCTCGAGCTTGTCGACATAGCGCACGAAGATGCGGCGCTCCTGCGCTTCCGTCAGCAGCTCGTTCACCGCGCCCGCGCGCGTGCCGCGCTCGTTCGAAACGTAGAGACGCTTGATGATGCGACCCGCGCGGATCGCCTCGAGGACGGCGTGCGGTCCGGCGATCGGCTCGCCCGCGTCGTGCGATGGCGCGGCGGTCGTACGCGGACCCGCCGTGGCCCGGCGGATCGTCTCGCTGTACTGGGCTTGCCCAACCGGCCCGCGGCGCGGACCGCGCGCTCCGCCCGCGAAGAAGTTGCCGCCGCGGCTGCCACTGCCAACGCCCGGCACCCAGCCGCTGTTGCCGCCGCGCCAGCCGCCCGTCGTGCGCTGACGCTGCGCCTGCTGGCGACGCTCGTAATTCGCGAGCTCGCGCGCCTGAGAGTTCTCTTCGTCGTCGCGCGGAGCCATCGGACGTGGAGGCATTGGGCCGCGCGGCGCGAACGGCCGCGGTGGCAGCGGTCCGCGCTGCGGCGCGCCGAAGCGTTGTCCGCCGCCGCGTCCGCGTCGACCGCGGCGGCGACGGCGCGCGAGCTCGTCCGCCCCCACGGGTCCGGACCCGGGCTGCATGGGGCGCTGGTTGCCGCCGTCGATCGGTGCGCCCTCGGCGCGTCCCGTATCGCCGGGTCCGCTGTCCGCCCGCCCGCTATCGGCGGGTGCGCTCTCGGGCGCGCCGGCGTTCTCTGGTCGCTTGTCGAACTCTTCCACGGTCATGCTCCCTTGCGGCGAACGCGCTCCCAGCGCGTTCCGTCCTTGGTGTCTTTCACGCGGATCCCGTAGCGGCGCTCGAGCTCCGCGCGAAGCTCGTCCGAGCGCTTGTAGTCACCCTTCTTGCGCGCCTCGTCGCGCTCCGTGAGCGCGGCGCGCTCTTCCGACGACAGGTCGGCGTCGCTCGCCCGCTCGCGAAGCGACAGCGCGAGCACCTGATCCATGTCGAACGGCGTCTCGAGCGCGTGGCGCTTCGTCGCGACGTCGCCGGTCGCGGCGAGATCGAGGACGGCTTCCGCCTGCGCGAGCGCCGCCGGCGTGTTGAGGTCATCGGTCAGCGCCGCCACGAAGGCTGTGCGCCGCGAATCGTCGGGCGAGACGTCGATCGGCGTGCCACCCGTCGCCTGCCACGCGTCGCGCACGATCCCGCGCCAGCGGTCGAGCCGGTTCTGCGCCGAGGCCAGCCCAGCGCGCGTGAAGTCCAGCGGCTGCCGGTACTTGTTGTTGAGCACGAGCAACCGGAACGCGAGCGGCTCGAAACCCCACGCCTCGAGGTCCTGCAACAGGTACGCGTTGCCGGCCGACTTGTGCATCGCACCGCCGTCCACCTTGAGGAAGCGCACGTGCGTCCAGTACCGCACGAATGGCTTCCCCGTCGCCGCCTCGGACTGCGCGATCTCCGACTCGTGGTGCGGGAAGAGGTTGTCCTCACCACCGGAGTGGATGTCGAACGTCTCGCCGAGGTACTTCATCGACATCGCGGAGCACTCGATGTGCCAGCCCGGGTTGCCGCGACCCCACGGCGAGTCCCACACCTGAAGGTCGCCTGGCTTCGCCGCGCGCCACAACGCGAAGTCCGCGGGGTTGCGTTTGTTCGGGTTCACGTCGACGCGCGCACCGGCGACGAGGTCTTGCGTGAGCTCGCCGGCGAGCCGCGTGCCGTAGCCGGGGAACGTCGTGATGTCGAAGTACACGCCGTCCGCCGCGATGTACGCGTGCCCCTTGTCGATGAGTCGCGTGATGAGCGCGATCATCTCGGGGATGTGATCGGTCGCCTTGGGCATGACGTGCGGCTCGAGGATGTTGAGCTTGCGGCGATCCTCCATGAACTGCTCGGTGTACTTCCGCGCGAGCGTTTCCGGGTCGCGGCCCTCGCGCTTGGCCGCGAGCATCATCCGATCTTCGCCCTGGTCGACGTCGCCGACGATGTGGCCGACGTCGGTGATGTTCATCACGGCCTTCACGCGATAGCCGAGGTACTCGAGCGTGCGGCGCTGGACGTCCGACACGATGTAGCGATAGAGGTTCCCGATCGTCTGCCAGTCGTAGACCGTCGGGCCGCAGTCGTAGATCCCGGCCTGACCCGGGACGAGCGGAACGAAGGGCTCGACCTGACGACTCGCGCTGTTGAAGAGCCGGACACCCGGCGGGGCCATGACCGTGATGGCTACCTCTCCTTATTAGTTCAGTAGCGCGATCGCGAGGGCCGCGATGGCCTCGCCCGAACCGACGACACCAAGACCGTCGTTCGTCGTCGCCTTGACGCTGACCTGTCCGCTCTCGATCCCGAGAGCGCCCGCGATGGCGTCCCGCATCGCGCCGATGTACGGCACGAGGCGCGGCGCCTGCGCGATGACCGTCGCGTCCAGCGACGACACTGCGAAACCAGCCTCGCGGATGAGCGCGCCCACCCGCTTCAGCAGTCCGAGACTGCTGGCGCCGGCGTAGGCCGGGTCGTCGCTCGGGAAGTGCCGTCCGAGATCCCCGAGATTCGCTGCCCCGAGGAGCGCGTCCATGAGCGCGTGAAGTAGGACGTCGCCATCGGAGTGACCAGCGAGCCCGGTCGGGTGCTCGATCGCAACACCGCCGAGAACGAGGCGGCGATCCGCCGCGAGACGATGGATATCGTAGCCGATGCCCGCCCGCGGGCCGGTCATCGTGCGACCTGCCAGGCGGGCAGGCCCACGAGGCCCTTCGCGACGAGCTCGCGCGCGTACCCCAGATCCTCGAGCGTCGTGATCTTGAGATTGCGGCGTTCGCCCGGGACCATCTTCACCGAGAGACCCGCGGCGAACACCGCCGCGGCGTCGTCGCTGAACGACCGATCGCCGGCCGCCAGGCGCGCCTTCTCGAGCAGACCGCGGCCAAAGACCTGCGGCGTTTGCGCGGCCCAGAGGCCCTCCCGCTCGATCTCCTCGCGCGCCGCGCCGGCTTCGTTGGCGCGACGGACCGTGTCGGCAAGTGGCAGTCCCGCGATCGCCGAGCCGTCACGCTGCGCGATCTCGACGCAGCGCTGGAAGAGGCTCGGGGGGACGAAGGGGCGCGCGCCATCGTGGAGGCGGAGCGACGACGATGATCTCGCGAAAGCAGGCGGCGACCTGTGCCGCCTGCAGCGACCACACGAGGACCGGGTGCCCGCCGAGATCGGCGAGCACCTTGTCGACGCCGGCGCGCGACGAGATTCCGGCCGCGAGGATCGCCAGGACCGCCGGCACTAGTGGCTTGCGGCCCTCGGGCGGCGCGCCTCGACGATCTCGCCCTTCGGCTGCGCGAAGATCATCCGTCCGCCAACGGTCTGGAGGACGCGCATCACGGTGACCGTGAGCTCGGTGTTGACATGGCGCGCGCCGTTCTCGACGACGACCATCGTGCCGTCCTCGAGGTAGCCGAGGCCCTGCCCTGGCTCCTTTCCTTCCTGCGTGATGCGCACGGTGATCTCCTCCGACGGGAGCACCACGGGTCGCACGGCCTTGGCGAGGTCGTTGACGTTGAGGACGGTGACGCCCTGCAGCTCGGCGACGCGGTTCAGTCCGTAGTCGTTGGTCATGATCGCGATCCCGAGAGCGCGCGCGAGGGTCACGAGCTTCGCGTCGGCGCCCGTCCCGGCGGGGTCTTCATCCGAGAGCTCCACCTTGACGGTCGCTTCCTTCTGCATCTTGGAGAGCATCTCGAGCCCGCGCCGGCCTCGCTCACGCCGCGAGGCGTCGGGCGAGTCGGCGAAAAATTGCAGCTCGGCGAGGACGAAGCGCGGCACGACGAGAGTCCCACGGACGAACCCGCTCCGCACGACGTCGGCGACCCTCCCGTCGATGATGACCGAGGTATCCAGCAAGACGCGGGCATCGGTCGTCCGCTCGCGCCCTCGGCCACGCACCTCCCTTACGAGGGCGCCGAGGTCGTTCCGCTTCAGCGTGCCCGCGGTCGCGCCGACGATCCCAAGAGTCGCTGCCCCGATGAGCGGGCCGTAGCGTCCTAGCTCGCCGGGAAGGAATGAAAGTGGGAACGCGAGAAACAGCGCGAGGATGAGTCCCACGCCGGCACCGAACGCTCCACCGACCAGCGTCGTGGCCGACGTCGCCTGAATGCGGGCCACCACGAACGCCGCCGGAATGACGGTGACGTACGGAGCACCGAGCCATCCGAGGATCGCGCAGGCTGCGGCGAAGAGCACGACCACGAGAACCTGATTGCTGACCGGCGTGACCTGGGTGACCGAGAGAAGGGACGCGCCAAGGAAGAAACCGAAGACGAAACCGATGAGTGCTGCCAGAAGACGGATAAAGGCCACTCGAACCACTCCTTTCTCGATTGCTGCGAACGCCGCACGGTCCGACCGATGAAGATGTGGCCGCCGACCGCGGGCGAGCGCCGGGATTGATGGAAGAACACGCGACGAGTCTACGGTGAGGTTGTTAGCGTTCGGGGCCTGGACGACCGCTCTATCAAGATCGCGGTGCTCCTCGCCGCGCACGTGGTCTTCCTTTCCGCGGCCGCCCTCCGGATCGTTCGCGGCCAGCGGGCGCATCTTGTCCGCTCGCAAGCCGCGTGGTGGCTTCAGTACTACCCACCGCTCGTCTGGGTCCCGTTCGTTCTCGCCTACCTGGTGCCGCTGCGGGTCGCGCTTGCCGACGAGCTGCACATCGCGGGCGTCGCGGTCGCCATCGCTGCCGCGCTCTTTGCGGCGTGGGCGATGTGGTCGCTTGGACGCAGCTACGGGATCCGCATGGATCTCTTTGAGGGCCATCGCGTCGTCACCGCTGGACCGTATCGGATCGTCCGCCATCCGATGTATCTCGGGATCCTGATCTTTCAGATAGGCGCGACC
>VBEZ01000109.1 GCA_005882255.1 Chloroflexota bacterium
TGGTCCAGCCAGGGCTGTCGGTCGGCGCCACGACCGCGTCGAGATTGAACGACGCAAGCGCGAGGTCGATCCCCTTTACCCCGGCGTTCTGATCGATGTCGAGGGCCTGGTTGTAGGTGAGCCCGCCGAACACGGGCTGCGGCGCGTCCGGGCTGCTGGTGTCCATTAGCTGGGCCAGCTGGAAGATCTCCTGGAAGAAGTACGGCATCTCGCTGGCGGCGTTCGCGTCGTTGAAGGCGATCGCGTCGGCGAGCGTCTTGTTCGCCATCGGCACGCCGACCCGGGTGGCGAAGTACTTCTGCAGATCGACCTTGAAGTCGAAGAGCAGCACCAGGAACTCGCCGTCCGCCGGCGCAAAGGTGAAGCCCGCTCCGTCTAGGTCCACGACCGTCGCGCCCGCTGCGGCGATCGCGGCGAGGGCGTTGTCGAACACCGCGACAACCTGCGGCGGCGCGTTGTCGATGCCCTGCCGTGTCGCGCCGATGCGTGCCCCGTGCAGCCCGTTCGCATCCACGAACGCGGTGTAGTCGGCGGGGAGCGCCGGGCGGGTGCGGCCCCGCCATCCGAGCGGGACGCCCGATGTCGCGGGATCGCGCGGATCCGGCGTCCTGCTGGCGATGACGTTCAGGACCGCGGCCGCATCGGCCACCGTGCGCCCATGCGGCCCGATCGTGTCCTGGATGTGCGAGATGGGGACCACGCCGCCGCGACTGGTCACGCCGACCGTCGGCTTGATGCCCACGACGGCGCTGACATTCGCCGGGCAAACGATGCTCCCGTCGGTCTCCGAGCCGATGCTCACCGCCGCGAGATTGGCAGCCGCGGCCGCCGCAGAGCCCGAGCTCGATCCGCAGGCGTTGCGATCGAGTGAATAGGGGTTGTGGGTGAGTCCGCCGCGCCCCGACCACCCGCTCGTGGAGAAGAAGGAGCGGAAGTTGGCCCACTCGGAGAGATTGGTCTTGCCAAGGATGACCGCGCCGCCCGCGCGCAGCTTGGCCGCGACGGTCGAGTCCTTGACCGCGGGTGTGCCGACGAGCGCGAACGATCCGGCTGACGTCTGCATCTTGTCGCCGGTGTCGATGTTGTCCTTGAGGAGAATGGGGATGCCATGCAGCGGTCCAAGCACCTGGCCGCGCCTACGAAGCGCGTCGGCGTTCTGCGCCATGGCCAGCGCGTCCGGGTTCAGCTCGATGACCGAGTTCAGCGCGGGGCCCTTCTGGTCGATGTTCGCGATGCGGGTAAGGTAGAAGTTGGTGAGCTCGACGGCGCTCGTCGTCCCGTTGGCCATCGCGGCCGTGAGCTCCACAACCGTTGCCTCGTTGAAGGTCGTCGGCGCCGCAAACCTGCCCTGCGCCTCCGTGCTCGAGCGCTCGGCGGCCGCGGCGGTCGTAGATCCGGCGACGCCGACGAGGGTCGTGCTCGCGGCGGCTGCCGCGCCAAGGCGAAGAAGGTCGCGCCTGCTGATGCCGTCGTCGTGATCGTTCGCTGGTGGTGCGCCCATTCGGGGTCCCGCCCTTCTTAGCCCCGCCCTACCCACCGAAGCGCGGGTGAGACTACTCCGTTGGAGCTGGACCCCGTTTCCGAACGCGCCCGCGCGCGGCGGCCTGCTTAGCTAGTAGGTAAGGGCGAGGAAGGCCGCGACCTGCAGCTCCACGATGGCGACCACGCCGAGCACGATGAACGCGATCACGACCATTCGCATGAGCTGCCGCGCGACCAGGTCCGTCCCCGACACTGCGACCTTGACGTTTACCCGCGGTGATTTCTTCATGTCCGCATTAACGCGCAACGGGGAGGCAAAACGTCTCCCTCGAATGGGGGGAAGCGGGAGGGCCCACGCTGGGAAGTGCGTGCTAGACCGTTGCTACTGGTAGCGTCCGAGGACGGTCGTGACCTGCATCGTCAGGAGGACGGCCGCGCCGACGATCGCGAACCCGATCAGCATCACACCCATCACCAGCTGGACCAGCTCATCGCTCTCTTTGCGTTTGCGTGATTCATCCACGTGCCCATTAACGCGCACCGCAGCGGCAATGGGTCTCCCTCAAGCGGGGGGAGCGCGGCGTCGCGTTAGTCCAGTGGGGAAGACCGATGCCGAACTGACGCTCGCAGGGGCGGCGCCATCCCGTGACGGTCGCGTGGCGTGGCTAGCCCGAGACGCTCGCGACGGCGCGGTCGGCGAGCTCATCGGCGAGCGCGGTCGGGGTGAGCCGTCCACGCGGGCGATACCACTCATAGGTCCAGTTACACATGCCGATGATCGCGAGCGCGGCGATCTTCGGGTCGGCCACCGAAAGCTCGCGGCGTTTGATCCCCTCCGCGATGACGTCCTCGAACAGCCGACGCATCGCGCGGCGCCGCGCGCGCACGCGCGCGAGCTCCGGCGCGGGCAGCGAGCGCCACTCGCGCAGGTAGATGCCGACGGCGTCGAGGTTGGCGGTCACCGACATGACGTACACGCGGACCATGTCGCGCAGGCGATCGGTCGGGCTGCCGCTCCGCGCGGCGATCGACTCGAGCTCGTCGATCGTGCCGGCCAGCGAGCCCTCGAACAGCCGCGCGAGAAGCTGCTCCTTCGAACGGATGTAGTGATAAAGGCTGCCCTTGAGCAGGCCGACCGCCTCGGCGATGTCCTGCACGCTGGTGCCGTGATAGCCCTTCTCGCGAAAGATGCGAGCCGCGGCGGTCAGGATCTCACCCTCGCGGGTGGAGTCGCGGCCATTTCGCCCACCGCGAGTTGGCGGAACGGCGCGCGAGGTCGTGGTCACTTCCGCGCCGCGGTCCGTTCGCGTTCGTACTCGGCGATGCGCGCGAACACGCCGCCGTCGCCCGCGCCGATCTCCTTCGTGTTGCGCTGCGCGACGAGCTTCGCGCGGCGCGCGGCGCGTACGAAGAGTGGCGTGCGCTCCGGGATGCGTTTCGCCTGCTCGCCGAGCGCGCGCGCGACGTGGATGTGCGCCAGCGACTCGGTGATGCGCTCGGCGTTCAACATGAACGGCTCCAGCTCCTCGTCGCTCGGCTGACGGCCGCCGCGCAGCAGCGACACGCCGCCCTTCCGCGCGAGACCGGTGGTGAGGCCGCGCAGCGACCACACCAGCGACGACCGCGCGGCCGCGAAGTCGCGGCCGCCCTCGCCCTCGAACTTCGCGCCTGCCAGCGTCGCGCTCGGTCCGCCCGAGAGCAGGCTCTGCGGTTTGCGCAGCAGCGAGCGCATCAGGTCGCGCACCGCCATGAGCGACTGGATCTGCGAGGTGCCCTCGTAGATCGGCGTGATGAGCGCGTCGCGCATGTGGCGCTCGACGTCGTACTCGGTCACGACGCCGTAGCCGCCGAAGATCTGCAGCGCGCGGCGGCAGGTGTGCACCGCCTCCTCCGAGCCGTACCACTTCACCAGCGGCGTGAGCTCGCGCAGCCGCCACGCGACGCTTTCGTCGGCGCCGTGCGTGACCGCGTCCTGCAGCGCCGCGGCCTCGACCACCAGCGCGCGGCAACCGGCGACCGTCGTCTCCATCTCCATGAGCATCTCGGCGATCATCGGGTGCTCGCGGATCGGCCGGTCCATCTGCACGCGTCGCGCGGCGTAGTCCTGCGCGGCGGCGAGCGCGGCCTGAGCGATGCCGAGACCCTGGATGCCGACGCCGATGCGCGACTCGTTCATGAAGCGCGTGATGCCGCGCCAACCCTCGCCGATCTTGCCCAGCGGCACGGCGCGCGTTCCCTCGAACACCAGCGAGCAGGTGGGGGAGCCGCGGATGGTGAACTTGTGCTCCGCGCGCTCGACCTTGTAGTTCTCGCGCGCGCCGGCGGTCTCGCGCGCGGGCCGTGACGGGTCCGCGGTGTCGTCGGTCCAGTGATCGGCGACGAAGAGCGCCAGTCCCTCGAGTGCTTTCGACCCGGGGAGCGCGCGCGCGAGCACGACGACGAAGTCGCCGTTGCCGGCGCTGATGAACTGCTTGCGTCCATCGAGGAACCAGCAGCCGTCGCGGAACGTCGCGGTGGTGGAAAGGTTGCCGACGTCCGAGCCGGCCTCCGGCTCGGTCATCGCGACAGCGCCGCTGATCTCGCCGCGCGCGAGCGCGGGAAGGTAGCGCTCCTTCTGCTCTTCGCTGCCGTCGCGGTAGATCATCGCCGCCGGCGCCGTGTACGCGATGCCGTTCTGGATCATCGTGCTCGCGCACGCGCGCGCGAGCATCTCGATCACGAACGCGGTGACGGTGAAGGGCAGCCCGCTGCCGCCGTACTCCTTCGGGAACGAGAGTCCGACCAGCCCGAGCTCGGCGAGTCCCTTGAGGTTCTGCTGGAGCGGGGCGCTGAGCGATATCTTGCCGTTGTCGCGGATCACGCCGAGCTCGTCGACCTGACGGGCGCGCTTCGCGACCTCGCTGCCGATGTACTCACCGGCGACGGATAGGACCTCGCGCCAGGTGGAGACCGTGTCGGCGACGTTCGCGTCCGGACCTTCGCTGAGCGGGACGATCTCGTCCCAGCGCACGACGCGATCGAAGGTCGTGACGAGATCCTCGTTCTCGAGGAAGTAGTTAGGCATAGAAGCGCCTCCCCTTCGCGAGCGACTCCGCGGGCATGTAGCGATCGCCGTGGCGTTCGGCGAGGCGTCTCAGGTCATCTCGGAGCAGGGCGCCCTCGGTGTCGGCCCAGCGGAACGGACCGCCGAGGAACGGCGGGAAGCCGACGCCCAGCACCGCGCCGAGGTCGCCCTCGGCCGGCGAGCGCAGCACGCCCTCGTCGAGGCAGCGGGCCGCCTCGTTCACGAACAGCAGCGTGAGCCGCCGCGCGGACTCCGCGCCGTGCCACTGCGCCCCGGGCGTCATCCCGATGAGCGCGTACACGTCGGCGTTCGGCGTGCGCTTCTTACCTTCGTAGCGGTAGAAGCCGCGCCCGTTGCGCTTGCCCTGCATGCCGGCGTCGGTGAGGCGCTGCACCGCGCTCGGGCCGGCCGCGATGCCGCGCGCCGCGGCCACGGTCTCGCCGACATGCCGCGCGACGACCAGTCCGACCTCGTCCGTGAGCGCGAGTGGCCCGATCGGCCAGCCGTACGCGACCATGGCGCGGTCGATGTCCTCGATGCGCGCGCCCTCCTCGAGCATCGCCATGGCCTCCGCCAGCATGAAGCCGAGGACGCGCGTGGTGTAGAAGCCGGGCGTGTCGCGCACGACGATCGCGGTCTTCCCCATGGCCTGCGCCTCGGCGACGACGCGGGCGAGCGCCCGAGGATCGGCCTGCTCGGGCCGCACGACCTCGACCAGATCGGCAGCGCGGAGGTGTTCGTCGCGATGACCGCGTCCTCGCGCACAGCGTCCTCGAGCTCCTTGATCACGTTGCGCTTCACCGCGATGTCCTCGAAGACCGCCTCGATGACGAGGTCGGCGCGGCGGAAGCCGGAGTAGTCGGTCGTCCCGCTGACGCGCGAGATCACGCGCGTGCTCTCGCGGCGCTCGATGACGCGCTTGCGCGCCGCGTCGGTCGTGAGCTTCCGCACCGCGTCGAGCCCCCGCGAGACGGCGGCGGTGTCGACGTCGCGCAGGCGGACCGTCGCGCCGCCCATCGCGGCCGACTGCGCGATGCCCGAGCCCATGAGGCCCGCCCCGACGATCGCGATGTCGCTCGGCGCTTCGCCGCGCGGCAGGCCCTCGTACGCGGCGCGCCGCTGCGCGAGCCCAAGGAGGAACAGCGCGATGAGATTGCGCGACACGTCGCTGGTGGCGAGCTCACCGAAGAGACGCGCCTCGGCCACGAGGCCCGCGTCCATCCCGTCGGCGAGTCCGATCGCGATCGCCTCGAGCGCCTTCAGCGGCGCGGGGTAATGGCCCTTCGTCTCCGCCAGCACGCCCGCGCGCGCCTGCCGCAGCGCGAACGCGCGCGCGGGCGCGAGCCACGTCGCGGCGCGGTCCACCAGCGACGCGCCGCCCTGCACCTTCCGCTTCTCGCCTTTCCTCGCGCGATCGAGCGCGGCGCGCTCCAGCGCCGCGGGATGCACGACCTCGTCGACCAGACCAGCGCGCAGCGCGCGGCGCGCGTTGCTGCGGCGCGCGTTCAGGATCTGATCGAGCGCGCGCGGCAGACCGATCAGCCGCGGCAGGCGCTGCGTGCCACCCGCGCCAGGAAGAAGACCGAGAGAGACCTCCGGCAGACCGATGCGCACGCTCGGCGCGTCGGCGGCGATGCGCCAGTCGCAGGCGAGCGCGAGCTCGTAACCACCACCGAGCGCGCTCCCGTTGATCGCGGCGACGGTGGGGAAGGGGAGCGCCGCGAGGTCGCTAAAGATGCGCTGGATCTCGCGGCTCCCCTGGCTGAGCTGGGCGGCGGACGGCCGGTTCGCCAGCATCGTGAGGTCCGCGCCGGCGACGAACTGGTCCGGCTTCGCGCTGACGATGACGAGACCGCGGGGCCGCGCCTCGCGCGCGTCGGCGACCGCGCGCCCGAGCGCGGCGATGAGCGGCGGGTCGATGGCGTTGACGTTGTCCGTCGGGCGGTCCACGACGATGCGCGCGATCTCGCCGTCCTCGAAACGCGCGCCGGCGGGCGCGATGGACGCGATGTCTACGTCGAGCGGCGGGATGCGCGTCGTTACGTCTGCCGCGCTGGTCACGCGAGGAGCTCGAGCACGATCGCGGCGCCGTTGCCGCCCGCCGCGCACGCGCTCGCGAGACCGAACTGCACTCCGCGACGGCGCATCTCGTTCGCGAGCGTCGTGACGAGCCGCGCGCCGGTCGCCCCGAAGGGATGCCCGAGCGCTATCGAGCCGCCCATGACGTTCACGACGTCCTCGTCCACGCGGCCCGCGCCGTTCTGCTCGAGCACGTGGAAGGTCGAGAGGACCTGCGCGGCGAACGCCTCGTGCATCTCGATGAGGCTGATATCGGAGAGCGTGAGCCCGGCGCGCTTCAGCGCAATGGGGATCGCGTACGCCGGCGCGATGAGCAGCTGGTCGGCGGGGTCGACCGCGGCGTACGCGTACGAGCGGATCGCGACGAGACCGGTGCGACCCTCGGCGCGCGCGCGCTCCTCGGACATGAGGAGCACGGTCGCGGCGCCGTCGGTCAGCGGGCTCGCGTTACCCGCGGTGATCGTCCCGTGCGCGCGGTCGAACACCGGTCGCAGCGTGGCGAGCTTCTCGAGCGTCGTGTCGCGCCGGATGTGCCCGTCCTGCGTCACCGAATGACCGTTGCGGTAGACCGGCGCGACCTCCAGACCCAGGCGGCCGTCCTCCCAACCGCGCGCGGCGTTCGCGTGACTGCGCATCGCCCAGCGGTCCTGCGCGTCGCGCGGGATGGCGTTGATCGCGGCCATCGACTCGGCGGACTGGCCCATCGTGAGACCGGTGCTCGTCTCCTTGATGCCCGGCGCGACCGGCGCGAGGTCGGCGAGGCGCACGTCGGCGAAGCTCTGCGCCTTCTGCGGCAGTGTCTTCGCCTGCGACGCGCGCACCAGCGCGCGAGCGAGCTTCGGCGTGTAGGTGATCGGGACGTTCGAGAGGCTCTCCGCACCACCCGCGAGCACGGAGGTCGCGGTGCCGACCGCGATGTGATCGGCCGCGGTCGTGATCGCGACGCACGCGGATGCGCACGCCATGCCCACGCTCGCGGCGTAGATGTTCGTCGGGAGGCCGAGCGCGAGCACGATCTCGCGCGCGAGGTTGTGATACGCGACCGGACGCGAAACGTTCCCGTACACGACCTCGTCGACGTCCCGCGCCGCCGTTTCCGTACGAGCGAGTGTCTCTGCGGTCGCAACTTTCGCGAGGTCGAGGACGTCGAGGTCGGCGAAGTCGGTGCCCGCTTTCACGAATGGAGTTCGCCAACCGCCGACCACGACCGCCCGCTGCATGCTCGCCGTCCGGCTCGTGGAGATCGCCATCCGGGTCATGGTACCCGCCCAAACGAACGTTTGGTAGGGACTTTTCCACGTACTGTGCTCGCTTGACGGTGCGTTACACGGGCATGCGTGGGGAGGCCGTTTTCGCGCTCGAGACGGAGCGGGCAGCCCTGCGCCTCCGGCTCGCGGCCGCGGCGCTCGCCACCACCCTCCTGTTGCTCGCGGGAGAGCGCGCGACCGCCCTCGCCGCCGCGACCATCCCGGTCTACCTCGCCGGCGCGGTCGTCCTGCGTTACGGGCGGCTGGGCCGCCTGCCGGTGGCCCGCGCCCTGGCCGGCAGCGCCCTCGACCTCGTCATGGCGACCGCGGTCGTCTTCTCGCTCCCGCTCGACTCGCCGACCTGGATCCTGTACGGCTTCGCTATCGCGAACACCGCGCTCTGGCGCGGGCCGCTCGGCGTGTTCGGCGCGACGGCCGCCTCGATCCTCGCGTACGACCTCACCCTCGGCCTGCGGACCGGCGAGGCGCCCGTCTCGGCGCTCTGGGTCGTGCAGGCGCTCATCGCGGTCGGTCTCATCAGCGCCGAGCTCGTGTACAGCGCGGTGCGCGCGACCGCCGACCGCGAGCGGATGCGCCGCCACGGTCACGCGCTCCGGGCGTTCGCCGAGGCCAAGGGCACCGCCGCGCTGCTCGACACGCTGCGCGCGCAGATCCTCGCGCTGGGCGCGGTCCATGTGCGGGTGGGCACCGACCGGGCGGCCCTGCAGGAGTCGCTCGCGGGCCGTGCCGGGTTCGTGGAGCGCCTGCCCGCCGGCCAAGCGCGTTTCGTGGCCGTCGTCCTCCCGCCCGGCATCGCCAACGCGCCGGAGCTCGAGACGAGCGCGCGGGACCTGATCCTCGACGTCGCGCCGCTGGTCGCGTCGAGCGAGCGCGCCGACCACGCGGAACGGCTGCGCGACGCGGCCGCGCACGCCCTCGACGCTCTGGCGGAGACCCCGCGCGAGGCGACCGAGGCCGGAACGCTCGCGTCGCTCACCGTCGCGGCGGCGGCGGTCGCCGGGCGCGCCGCCATCGTCCGTCTGGCGGACGGTGTCGTCATGACCGGCGATCTTCCGAACGACGCGGCGGTCGAGCTCGCGCGTGGCGGCGGCGCCGCGGCGCTGCTGGTCGGCAACGGCTCGCACTGGTCGCGCCCGGTCCTGGCGAAGCTCGACGCGCGGTCGGCGATCGTCGTCACCGCGGGCCAGGGTCGCGGCCTCATCGCGCTCTCGAGCGACCGCGTCCTCTCGGAGCAGGAGTTCGCGCTGGTTCAGCGCCTCGCTCACGTCGCCGGCGCCATCGCCGACCTGGTGCGTGACCGCGATCGGCAGCGCGGCGACGCGCAGCAGCTGCGCGCCGAGTCCGACCGCCTCGGGGTCATGCTGCAGGCGCGCGAGGACTCCGTCGCGATGGCGGCGCACGAGCTGCGCAACCCACTCACCTCGGTGCACGGCTACGCGACCCTCATCTCGCGGAACCTCGGCGCGGTGCAGGATCAGCTCACGCGCCTCGATCGCATCATCTCCGACCTCCTCGGCCGCACCGCGCTCGAGAAGGACGTCGCCGACGTCGTGAAGGTCGGGACCGAGGCCGTCGGCCGGCTGCGCGCGCTCACCGGCCGCGACGCGTGGCTCATCAAGCCGGACCAGCCCGCGCTCGCGCGCATCGACCCGCTGCGCCTCGCGCAGGTGCTGGATAACCTGCTGCGCAACGCCGCGAAGTATTCACCGGAGACCGGCGCCATCACCCTGCAGATCATCCCCGGCGACGACGAGGTGCGGTTCGTCGTGCAGGACGAGGGCTCGGGCATCGCGCCCGACGAGATCGAGCACCTCTTCGATCATGGGTTCCGCTCGCCGCGTCTGGCCGACACGACGCAGGGCGAGGGCCTCGGTCTCGCGGTGTGCCGTCAGATCGTCGAGGGGCAGGGCGGCCGCATCACCGTGGAGAGCCCAGGCGTCGACCGCGGCAGCAGCTTCACCGTCGCATTGCCGTCGGTGCGCATCGCGATCCCGAGCGGCGGCGAGGAAACGACCGGCTAGGGCAGATCGACGAGGCCGAGCTCGCGGCTGAGCTCGTGCGACTCGCGGTCGTCATCAGCAGCCTGGGCGGCGCGGCCCAGTGCGCGTCGCGCGTTCGCGCGATCGGCGAGCGCACGCGCGAGTGCCGGCCGGGCCTCCATCGCGCGGAAGAGTCCGACCGCCGTGTCGAGATCGCCGAGTATGGCCGTCCAGTCGGGCGCCGGCTCGCGCTGATAGGTGCGCGCGCGGCCCCAGAACGTGTACGCCTCGCCGAAGCGGTCGCTCATCGCGCGCGCGTCGGCCAGCGCGCCCTTCCAGCCCGCGACGCCGGCGGGCATGTCACCGAGGCGCGCGCGGACCGATCCGAGAAGGCTCTGGATCGCGGTGCGCATCGGCGCCATGCTCGTCACGAGCGAGAGCTCGTTCGCGCGTTCCAGTGGCGCCTCGGCGGTACGCGCGTCATCGGTCGCGAGCCGAGCGGTGCCGTACAGCGCGGTCGCGCCGACGACGCAGGCGTTCGCGCCAAGCGCGTCGGCCCTCGTGGCGCACTCGAGCGAGAGCGCGGAGGCCGCGTCGAAATCACCGCGCTCCAGCTGGATCGCGGCTTTGGCGATCAGCACGTCGACGCGCGAGATCGCGTCACCGCCCAGATCGGACAGCCGTTCGGAGCGCGCGAGTGCCTCCTCCGCCTTCGCGAACTCGCCGAGTCGTGCGTACGTGATGGTGAGGAAACCACACACCATCGCCGTGGACAGCGGGTCGGCCTTCGCCTCGATCGCGTCGAGCGCCTCGCTCATCTCGCGGGCTCCCTCGCGCAGGTGTCCGGTGAAGGCGAGGTACGAGCCCATGAATGCTCTGGGAAGCGCGCCCGCGTTCGTGTCTCCGAGCGCGGCGCCGATCTCCGCGACGTGCGCTTCCGCTTCCTTGAGCGCCGCACTCGAGTCCGGCACTTCGCCGCGCTGGCGGCGCAGGAAGGAGATCCAGAAGTACGCTTCGACCAGGAGCTGGCGATCCGTCTTGTCGGCCCCGGCGAGCGAACGCTCGATCCGCTCGATTGAAGAACGCCACGGCCTCGCGGTGCGCGAAGCGCTCCAGCGTGTGCTCGCCCGCGAGAACGAGAAGTTCGGCCGCGCGAGTCGCCTCTCCGGCCTGCTCGAAATGCATCGCGACGACCGCGGCGAGCTCGCTCTTTCGCTCCGGATAGAGCGCGAGCAGCGTCTCCGCGGCGGCGCGATGCAGCGTGCGGCGATCCTGCTTCAAGAGCGAGCCGTACGCCGCGTCCTGCACCAACGCGTGGCGGAAGAGGTACTCGAGCTCGGGCTGCAGCGCCGCGATCTCGACGAGCCCGCTGGCTTCGAGCGTGCCGAGCTCGGCTTGCACGCTCACGAGGTCTTCGCCTCGAGTATCCGTTCCAGGATGCTCACGCCGAATTGCCGGCCGATCACCGATGCGACGCGGAGAGTGCGCTTGCTCTCCTGCGGCAGCCGGTCGATGCGGGCCAGGAGCAGACCCTGGAGCGTGTCGGGGATGTCGATGCTGGCGACGCGCTCCGTCGCGATCCAGCGGTCGCCTTCGCGCACGATGGCGCCCCGGTCGATGAGCATCCGGATCACCTCTTCGACGAAGAACGGGTTTCCCTCGGCCTTCGCGAGGATGAGATCCCGCGTGTCGGCGCGCAGCGACTCGATCCGCAGCAGGTTCGACACAAGCGAGCGACTGTCCTCGAGCGAGAGCGGATCGAGGCGGATCTCGGTGAGCGCATCGCCGACGAGATCGCGAGCGCCGGCGATGAGCCGCCAGCCCGCGGCCTTGCGTTCCGCGCGCGAGCTGAGGATGCAGAGCACCGGCAGACCTGCGAGCGACGGGAGGAGCTGCAGCAGCGTGTCGACCGAGGCTGCGTCGGCCCAGTGGAGGTCGTCACAGACGAGGACCACCGGACCGCGGGCGCTGACGGCGCGGAGCACCAGGATGAGCGACGCCACGTAGCGCTTGATCGCCTCGGTCTCGAGGACCGAGAGCCGCGCCTGCTGCTCGGGTGTCAGCCGCAGCGAGAGGAGGTGGCCGAGGTACGCGGACGTCTCGAGCCACCCGTCACCGAGAAGATCGCGTAGGACGCTCTGCAGCGCATCCGCGACCTGCGACTCGTCCGACGAGCCGCTCACGCCGATCAGCGACCGCACCAGGTCGAGCACCAGGTGATAGGGGAGCGTCTCGCCGTAGGAGAGGCAGCGCCCCTCGATCCAGCGGACCGAACCGTCGGTGCGCTCGATGTCCGCGCGCAGCTCCGACAGCAGCCGGGTCTTTCCCATGCCCGGCTCACCGATCACGCAGGCGACCCGTGCCTGTCCAGCCCGCACCACGCGGAATACGTCGCGCAACCGCGTGAGCTGCGCGTCGCGGCCGACCATCGGGGCCCGCAGTCCGACGAGACCGCGCGCGGCCTTCGCTCCGGCCTTGAGGCCGGTGATCTCGTAGGCCTGGACCGCGTCCGTCTTTCCTTTCAGCTCCAGCAGACCCACGTCGACAGCGTCGACGAGCGGCGAGATGAAGCGATAGGTCGCTGCGGCGACGAGCACGCTGCCGGCCCGCGCCGTCGCTTGCATCCTGGCCGCGACGTTCACCGCATCGCCCATCGCGGTGTACTCGTTCGCCGTCTCGCTGCCGACGATGCCGACGACCACCGGGCCGGTGTTGATGCCGACGCGAACGCGAAGATCGCTGGCGCCCGTCGCGCGCTGCGCCGCGCCGAGCTCGTCGATCGCGCGGGCCATGTCCAACCCGCAGCGCACCGCGCGCTCGGGATCGTCCTCGTGCGCCACCGGCGCGCCGAAGAACGCGAGGACGCCGTCGCCCATGAGGCGCGCGATCGTCCCGTCGTAGCGCTCGATCGTGCTGGTCATGCGCTTGAAGGCCTCGCCGACGAGCGCCGTCCAGTCCTCGGGATCCATGCGCTCGGCGATCGCCGTGGAGCCGGCGATGTCGGCGAAGAGGACCGTGATCGAACGGCGTTCGCTCGACGCGGTCGGGCGCGCGGGCATCGCCTCTCTTGTGCTCATCGCAAGACAAATGTAGTCGTCGCTCGGGCGCGGGGCTGTTCGGCGCGGAATCGCGTCCTAGCGGGCGAGGACGTCGAACGCGCGGGCGATCACCTCGAGGATCTGTGCGCTGGTGCTGTTGGTGAGGCGATAGCGGACCACATTGCCGCTGCGGGTCGATTCGATCACGCCCGCATCGCGCAGCACGCGGATGTGCTGGCTCGTCGCGGGCGCGGTGCGATCCACGACGCGCGCGAGATCGCCGGCCGCGAGCGGCGTCTCAGCGAGGGCGCGGATGATCTTGATCCGCGTCACGTTGGAGATGCTCTCGATGAGGTCGCGCGCTGCCCGCTCCTGCCGCGCCGTGATCAGCTTCGGCCGCGCGGCCTCGACCGCTTGGGCATCGATCGGCGCTGCCCGTCCGCGCGGGTGCCAACCGCTGGCTCGACTCCCTATCACTCGACCCTGTTGTCGCACTCGCCAGCCACACGCGCAACCGCTTTAGGGCCAACGAACTTGCGCCGTCGCGCAAGTTCAACCGAACACCGCGCTCGCGGCCATGCGCAGCGCGGCGATGATGACGACGGCCGCGAGGATCCTCATGAGGAGCTGCGGGTGAGTTCGGACCGAGACCCACGCGCCGATCGGCGATGCGACGAGCGCGACGAGCGCGACGATCGCCGCGAGCGGAGGATCGATCTGCGCGGTGGCGGCCTTGCCGATCAGCGCCGCGGCGGCGGCGAACATGCCGATGCCGAGCGACGAGCCGATCGCGATGCGCGGTGGGACGCGCAGCAGATACACGAGCGCGCCGATGATCGTCGCGATCGCGCCGATGCCGACCATCCCGCCGAGGAACCCGAGGACGATCGAGATGCCCACGGCGAGCGGAACGTTGAGACGCAGCTCGCCGGTGCCGATCTGCTGCGGCTCGGCCGGAAGCAGGAGCAACACCGCGGTCGCGAGCGCGAGGAACGCGAAGATGCCGAGCAGCACGCGATCGTCCACGTCGCGCGAGATGAGCGCGCCAACGAGCGAGGCCGCCGCCCCGGTCGGCCCCATCGTGAAGACGAGACGCGCGGACACATTGCCGTAGGCGCGGTGACGGAACGAGCCGAGCACGCTGCCGGAGATGGCCTGCACGATCGTGAGACCGGTGATGATCTTCACCGGAAGAGCGCCAATGCCGATCGCCGGCGGGAGATAGAGGAGCAGCGGTGTGAGCACGACACCGCCACCGATGCCGAGCAGCCCCGACAGGAACGAGGCGACGAGTGCAGACAGCGCCGTGACGAACTCGCTTCCGTACGCCGTCGGCATGCGCTCTCCTTTATATAGGTGCTGCTGCGGCTCGTGCTGGTCGCGCCTGCCCGACCTTCCGACGCCGCGACACGGTATCGGTGTGGTCGCGGTCGGAGGCACGGTGTACGTGATGAGCGGCGGTCCAACGCCGGGTGGCAGCCAAACGCCCGTATCCGAGGCACTCGACCTCCCGGCGCAGTGATCCACCGAACTCGCGTCGTGTCGACTCGCGCATTTACCGGCGCGCCGCACACGGGCAAAATCAGCGGGTGGGGAAGGGCTGGGGCCGTCGTCGTGTCCTGATCGCCGCTGTGATCGCGGCGCTCGTCGTCGTGCCGGCGGCGCTGGTGATCTCACAACAGCGGGCGTCGAGCGCGTCCACGATCCTCTCGATCCTTGACGGGACCGCATCGGTCGCGCGCGGCGCCGCGGCGTTCGTGTCCGCGTCGGACGGCGACATCGTGAGCACCGGCGACCGCGTGCAGACCGCGGACCGGAGCCACGCGATGGTCTCCTTCTTCGATGGATCGACGCTCGAGATCGAGCCCGCGACAACGGTGCAGATCGAGGAGGCGCAGGGCGCGGCGAGCGGCGCGATCGCCATCCGCATCGCTCAGACGCTCGGGCGGACCTGGGCCAGCGTGCAGAAGCTCACGCGCGTCGATTCGAAGTTCGAGATCCGGACGCCCACCTTGACGGCGGCCGTGCGCGGTACCGGTTTCATCACCGAGGTGCTCGCGGACGGGACGTCGTCGGTACAGACCACCGACGGCACGGTGCAGGTCACCGCGCAGGGTCAGACCGTCAGCGTTGGCGCGGGGCAGACGACGATCGCGCCACCGAACGGACCGCCGTCGGCGCCGGCGTCGAGCCCCGCGTCGCCGAACCTGCTGCGCTTCGGCATGCATTCGCCGGCATATCTCGCTGTCGTCGACCCGTTCGGACGCGCGTGCGGCGTCGTGCTCCCGGGCCCGACCGTGGTACGTCAGATCCCGGGCTGCCTCGCGAGCGATCCGGGCACGGAGCCCCAGCTCGTCGATCTGCCGAGCGCGATGGCGGGGACGTACCAGGTCGTCGTCGCCGCGATCGCACCCGGCGGTGCGTTCACCGCGACAGCGTCGGCGGTCGACGGTCTCGGGAACCTCTCGTTCAACTACCTCGCGAGCGGCAGCGGTGAGACCGGCGCCAAATACACCACGCGGATCGACATCGCCGCCGCATCGAACGGTGCCCTGACCACCAGCGGCTTCGGTCCGCTGACGGTCCTCGGTCAAACGCCGGTGAAGTTCAGCGCCACGACGCCGAAACAGCTGAGCCCGACGGACGCGCCGGGTGCTCCGCAGTTCTCACCGCTGCCGGTGATCGGATTCGCCGCCGGCAACAACTCGCCGCTGCCGGCGCTGCCGACGACTGTTCCCTCCGTTACGAGTGCTCCGAGCGTGACAACGAGCGCCTTGCCAACGCTCGCACTCCCGACCGCGACGACGGTCGTCCCCACGTTCGTGCCGACCACAGTGCCGACGGTGCTACCGACCGTCGCGCCGACGCCGACGCCAACGCTTTCGCCGACGCCCACACCGACGCCGCAGCCCACACCGACACCGCTGCCACCCGCGCTCAGCGGCGGCACCGCCGCGCAGGGCGCGACGCTACCGGTGCTCGGCACCAACTGGCCGGTGGGCGCGGCCATCACGATCGCGTGGCCGGACGGGTCGCAGGTCGGCGGCGCCGACGTGCAGCCCGACGGTCGCTTCGCGACGCTCGTACGCGTACCGCAGACCGCGGTACCGGGTCAGACGTACAAGATCACCGCGACGGGCGGCGGACTCACCGCCACCGCGGACGTCGTCGTCGCGGTCGTGTACACGCCGACGTTCACGCTGCTCAACACCTTCGCGCCGCGACAGACCACCGCGGTCCCGTTCACCGGCAGCGGTTGGCCGCCGAGCCGCGACTACTCGCTGCTGTTCGATGGTCGACCGATCGCCGGCGGTGGTGTTACCTCGACCACCGGCGCGTTCCAGGGCTCGTTCGTGATCCCCGCGAACACGACAGCGGGTCCGCACACGGTGACGGCGACGTCAGCCGGCTACAGCGTCAACGCGTCGCTCACGACGCAGTAGCCCCCGACTCAAGCCTCAGCAGTCGAATACCGACCAACAGATGTCGTTCCGCAACCGCTGGTCGTCGAGTACGACCTCGCGGATCGCGTCCGGGAGCTGGTCGTGCTGCCACCGGCACTCGCGTCGCCCGGCGAGCTCGCGCTTTCCTTCCGGGGCGGCAGCGCGTGCGGCCTTGATCGCATAGGCGGCGGCACCCAGGTCGTGCGCCGCGACGTGCGCGACGGCCGCGGCCTGGCCGGCAGCGTAGGCGGCATGCCGTGGTGCCCCAGTCAGGTCTCTGGCCGCGGCGTTTGCGTGGCCGGCCGCAGTGCGAGCCTGGGTCATCGTGATCTCGCGGCGCACCCAGGCGCGGACCTGATCGATCGCCTGGCGCGGTCGCGGGTCCTCCGGCTGAGCCGACTCGAAGAGATCGAGGACGTGCTCCGCGCACGATGCCGCCCACAGGGCGAGCAGTTGGTGATCCGAATCGGTGAGCGTCCCACCGCGGCGGATCGTCACGAAACGACGGTCGCGGTCCTTCGGGAGGATCACACGCAGCAGCGCCCTAGGTGGTCCTGAGCAGGTAGACCGTTCGGATCACCGTGCCACCGCGTCGCAGCGTGACCTTCTCGATGTCGACGCGGTAGCCGAGCTTGAAGAACAGCATGTCGTAGCTCACGGTCGGCGCGCCGAGCGGCACGTCGAGCGACCAGCGTCCGTTGTCGTCGGTGCGGTAGCTCAGGGCCGTCGCGTCGCCGGCCGTGATCGTCGTGCAGGTGAGGCTGCCGAAGGACACGCAGGTGTCCGGCACGGGACGGAAGGTCCGCGCGTCGAGGACGGTGATCGTGAGGCGTCCGTAACCGGGCGGCGGCACGCGGGGCGTCGTCGTCGGACGCGGCGTCGGCAATGAGATGAGACCCGGTCCGTTCCCGATG
>VBEZ01000110.1 GCA_005882255.1 Chloroflexota bacterium
GTGGGCCGTCGGTGCGACGCTCGGTCCGCCGGTCATCGGGTTCGCCCTCGTGGTGGCGGGCTCGTGGCGGCTCGGGTACGCGGCCGCCGCGCTGGCGTTCGTGGCCTTCGCGGTCGCGACGTATCTCGGACGTGCTGACCTCGCGGCCATCCCGGAGCACGACGATGCACCGATCGTGAGAGACGGCGCACGCCGAGCTTCGGTCATGGGCGCGGCGCTGATGTTCGTGTACGTCGGCATCGAGCTCGGCGCGGGCCAGTGGAGCTTCACGCGTCTGACCGCCGACAGCGTCTTGACCGATGGGGTCGCGGGTCTCGCGGTCTTCCTTTACTGGTCGGCTCTTGCGGCTGGTCGCATCGCGCTCGCGCTGTTGGGGGCTCGGATCCCAGCCGCGAAGCTCATCGATCTCAGCGTCGCCGGCGCGATCGGGAGCGCGGTCGCCTTCTGGGTCCTCCCGCCGCCGATCGCCGCACTCATCGCGCTGCCGAGCATCGGCCTTTCGCTCTCGGTGTTCGTGCCGCTATTGCTGTATCTCATTCCGCGACGCGTCGGTCGCGCGGCTGCCGCGCACGTGATCGGCTACCTCGTCGCGGCCGGCATGATCGGCGGCGCGGTCTTGCCCGCGGGCATCGGTCTGGTACTGCAATCGACCGGCGTCTCCAGCCTTGGGATCTGTCTCTCAGCGCTGGCGGCGGCTTTTGGCGGCCTTCATGTGGCAGCACGGGGGCGATGAGAAACTCCGCGCGCGGCCACTTGGGCCGCCACGTGCGCACTGTCATCCATCGCGCCGAGGATGATCCCGGACTTGCGCATCCGAAGCCACAGCAGACCCACGAACCACAGGCCATCCACGGGCGCGCGCCCCTGCTCGTGCACGACGGAGCCGTCGCTTCTCACGACGGGCAAGCGCAGCCACGAGTAGTCGGCGCGAAAGCCCGTCGTGAGGATCACCGAGCGCACGCCGCGGTCGGCGAGATCGAGCTCGGTCGGCGACCGGAAGTCATTGGGCTCGGCGGCTTCGTCCGCGGGATCGGGCTCCGACGACGGCGCGACAACCCCGCGATCTGCGACATGGTCGTCCACGTGCTGGCGGATCTTCGCCGAGGCCTCGTCGCCGAATCGAACGTGTTGCGCGAGGTCATCCGCAAAGCGAAACCGGTAGCCGTCGGCTGACTCGAAGTGTCCCAGGAGCGTGGCCCCGCGCCGCGCGAGCGCCTGCAGGCTGAGGGTGTGGCCGCGCGGCCCGACGCCTGAGATGAGGGGCTGCACGGCTCGCATGATCGCGCGGTCCGGAAGATCCTCCGGCCGCTGCGTCATCCAGCCCGACTCGCTGAGCCACACGAGCGTGTCGCGCCCGCGCAAACGGCGCGGAAAGCGACCGACGGTGCCGGTAGCGAGGTAGACCTCGCGGCCGGCGTCGAGGAGGTCCTCGGCGATCTGGCCGCCGGACTGCGCGCTGCCGACGACGAGGACCCCGCCGGCGGGAAGCTGCGAAGGCCGTCGATACGTGCCCGTGGTCAGGACCTCGATGCGACGATCGATCGTTGCGGCGGCCGCCGGCACTTTCGGGACATTCGCGTTGCCGCTCGCCACGACGACGCTGCGCGCGCGCACCGTCTCCTCGTCGCCGATGGTCACGACGAAGCCGCCGCGCGCGTCATCCGTGACGGCGGTGACTCTCGCGTGGGTCCTGACCGGTAGCGCGCATTGACGCGCATAGGCTTCGAGCTCCGCGATCCACGCGTCGCGGCTGAGGAACACGTTCGGATCCGCGGCCGCCGGGTCGCCGGGCAGTCGGTTCAGCGCGCTCGGCGTGTTGAGGGCGAACGAATCCCAGCGCTGCGTGCGCCAGGTCTCGGCGATGTCACCACGCTCGAGCACGACGTGTTCGATGCCGGCATCGACGAGCCGCTTGCTCACCGCGAGTCCTGCGTGGCCGGCGCCGATAACGACCGCGTCGATCACGCCCACATGATGACTTGGTAGCATCTCGCCCGGCGTGCGGCGACCGTGCCTTGCGGCACGGTCGTCAGCAGCGCGTTATGGCTTTGTTCGCGGATCGTCGGCGGGGTTCACGTACCCGATACCACTTGGTCCGATCCCGTGCACCTGCGTGATCGTCACGCCCTTGGCGAAGACGTAGTGCTGCGTCAACGCCGGGATCAGGATGAACGACCCGGCGGGCATCTCGAAGGCGGTCTCACGCTTGCCGCTGGTGCCCATGCCGACCACGAACGTTCCCTGAATCACGGTCACGTGTTCGTCGATCGGATGCTGATGCGGCGGTAGCACGTATCCGTCAGGGAACTTGAGCCGCTGTGTGAACGGAACGCTTTTGCTCGGGTCGCCTTCCATCACCATGATCTCGAGACCAGGCGGGAACGCTGCCGATGCCTTCACCCATACGAACGGTTGCGGCACGGAGTTCGCAGGAGTGAGCAGCATCGCGGGAGCCGCGGCGGCGACCGCGACCGTCGGCACGGCGGTCGGGGCGGAGGTCGCGGCTGTCGGGGCCGCCGCGCCACCGCAGGAGCTCGTTACGACGGCGGCTACCGTCAAGAACGTGAAGAGGGATGTGCGGAGCGCGCGCGGAGCGTTCATTCGTCCTCCTTAAGGTCGCAGGGACACAGTCCGCCCTGCGCTCCAGCGGCGCATCCGGAAAACTACCGATATTCCGGGAAATAGCACCTGCCGGGTGAGAATGGCGACGTGCAGGTCACCGGTCTTACGAAGCGAGAACGGGAGGTCGCCGCCTACGTCGCGGAGGGACTGACGAACCGCGATATCGCCGACCGGCTCGTGATCTCGGACCGGACCGTCGAGAGTCACGTCGAACACATCCGCAACAAGCTCGGCGTGCGATCCCGCGCTCAGGTCGCGACGTGGACGGTCATGGGCGGCGAACTCGATGTCCGAAGGGACACGATGCTCGCGGGTCCTTTCAACACGGTCGCGGGAATGGCCGTCTCACGGGGGTCTGAGCATCGAGTGGTCACATGCCTTTTCGCGGACGTCGCTCCGTCGGCGGACGTGGCCACGCGGCTTGGCCCCGAACGCACGAAGTCGGTGATCGACCACGCACTGCAGGAGCTCAGCGCGATCGCGACAGCGGAAGGTGCCCTGGTCGAGAAATCCACTGGTGGCGCGTACTTCGCTATGTTCGGCGCGCCCGTCACGCACGCGGACGATCCGACGCGCGCCCTCCGCGCGGCCGAGAACGCGATTGGCTGGGGGACCGAACACCCGGATACGGCTATCCGCATCGGTGTGGAGACCGGCGAGGTGCTCGTTGACCTGGATGCGATCGCCACGACGGGTGATGGCATGGCGTTCGGCGGCTGCATCAGCGTCGCGGGACGGCTGCGCAACGAGGCCGCGCCGGGCGAGGTACTCGTCGGACCGATCTGCCGCGAGGCGACATCGACGACGGCCGAATTCGCGACGCGTGGCGAGCGCGAGCTGGAAGGCATCGGGGCGGTCTCGACCGCGGCACTCGTGCGGGCCGAGACCGGTCTTGTTTCGCGGCCGCTGTTCGTGGGAAGACAGCGAGAGCTCGCGCTCCTTCGAACGGCACTTGATCGCGCGCGTGCGGGCGAGGCGATCCTTGTGCTGCTCATCGCACCGCCTGGCCAAGGAAAGACACGCACCGCCGAGGAGTTCGTGACGTCGATCGACGGCAAGGCGCACGTGCTTCGCGCGCGCTGCCGCCCCGGCGCTGAACTCGGAGCGCAGACGCCGCTCCATCAGATCCTTGCCGGCGACCTCGGGCCGCCGACGCTCGAGGCGATCGAGGCCAGGACCAAGGACTTGATCACCGACGCGGGGCAGAGAGCCGACACCACGGCGGCAATCGCACACAGCGCGGGGGTCCTGGTCGATCAGCGCCTCGTCAGCCTGAGTCCCAGTGAGCGCCTCGAGGCGTTTTCGAGCGCGTGGCGGCGCTACCTCGGAAGTCTCGCGGCGGATCGGCCGGTCGTGCTCTGGATCGATGACCTGCATTGGGCCGACCCGCAGCTCGTTCGTCTTCTCGATCGCATCACGTCGGGCTCCGGGATCGCCGTGCTCGTCATCGCGGCGGCTCGTCCCGAGTTCGCGGCCGCGGGCCTTCGACCCGGTCGGGATCGGATGCACATCGACATCGGCCCTCTCGACGAGGCCGATGCGGCGTCGCTCGCAGCGAGCGCCGGCGCGATCGATGAGCGCGCGACGCTCCGCGCGGAGGGGAATCCGCTCTTCGTGATCGAGCTGGCGCGGTCCCACGCGAGCGATCGGGGCGACATTCCGGTCACGGTCCAGGCTGCGATCGGCGCCCGGCTCGACGAGCTTCACGCCACCGACCGCGACCTTCTGCAGCGCGCCGCGGTCGCTGGCGAGATGTTCGACGTGCGCGAAGCCGCGCTCCTCGTCGGGCGAGATATGCCCGAGGTCGCGGCGTCGCTCTCCCGTCTCGTGCAGCTGCGTTACCTCCGATCCGTCGAGGGCGGGTTCCGCTTTCACCATCCGCTCGTTCATGAGGTGGCCTATCACCGCCTCACCTTGACCGACCGCATGCGTCTTCACGCACGGTTCGCGCGCGATGGAGTGGACTCTTCCGACGTCGCCGCCCTTGCGCACCACTGGTGGGAGGCCCTGCGTCCACCCGACGGAGACTGGGTCTGGCAGGACACGACCCTCAGCGACGGCATGCGTCGCGAGGCGATCGACGCGCACATCGCGGCGGGTCAGCGGTTCACCGATCAGGACTCGCACGAACGCGCGGTCGAGTTCATCGAGCGCGCGGTCGCGCTCGCGAAGCTACCCGCGGATCGAGGTCGCGCCGAAGACGCGCTCGCGAGCGTTTACTGGCGCCATTCGATGGGCGATGAGGCCTGGATGCATCGGCTACGGGCCATCGACGCGTACCACGCGTCGGGCCAGTCCGCGCCGGCCTCGCTCTATGCCGATGCGATCGAGATGACGATGTTCCAGTACGGATACTTCCGGGAGCTTCCAGACATGAGCGCGGTCCGCCGAGTCCTGGATGAAGGCCTGTACACCGCGCGCAGCGCCGACGACACCACGTCGCTCGCGCGTCTGCTCGTTCAGCATGGTCACCTCTTCAGCGACGCGGCGTCGGTCGACGAAGCGCTCGACATCGTTCGCAAGTCGAAGGACCCTCGCGTTCATGCCAACGCTCTCCAGCGCCTTGCGATCGTGAAGATGTGGTCGGGCGAGATCGCTGGCGCGCAAGATGTCTACCGGCGGGTCGACGAGCTCGTCGCGGAGGGCGCGTGGGCGAACGAGGTCGAAGTGCTCTGGTGGCGCGGCCTGACGTGCTACCTCGCCGGGGATCTCGGGGAAGTCGAGCGGATGAGCGGCCGGCTCACGCAGGTGGCGACACGGCGCAGCGCGCACCTGCGCAGTCACGCTCTCGCGCTCGTATCGCACGTGCTCTTCGCGCGGGGAGACTGGGAGGGTCTCGCCGCGCTCGGCCGGGAGCTCGTCGAGATGGTTGCCGCCAATCCCAGCGCGCAGTTCTGTCTGGCCGCCGCGGGTGCGGCCGGCTACGCGGTCCTCGCCGATGCGATCCGCGGCCGTCCGTCACCACTGCGCATCGAGGAATTCGTCGCCCGGATGGTCCCCGAGTCCGCCGCGGTGCGCGACGCAGACCTGATCCTGCCCGTGGCAGTGTCGGGCGGTGATTGCGCTGCTCTCTCGACTGTGGCGTTTGGTCGATCGGGCGCGGTTTGGGACCGTGAGGTCATCGATCCTCTCGGACTGAAGCTGGTCATGGCGTGCGTCGTTCAGGAGCGTTGGGACGACCTCGCGTCTCCGCTCGATCGTCTGGATCGCGCCGCCGCCCACGGCAGCGCACTGGCCAAGGCGGTCGCGACCGCGGCGCGGGGCGAGATGGCGCGTGCGCCTCGTGAAAGCTCGCATCAAGAGCTCCGGGCGCTCGGTTACCGCGGAATCAGCGAGACACTCGCGTTTCGGTCGCTCGCCTCGAAACCGTCTTAGCTGGATTGGCTCGCACGCGGGCTCCGACCGGGCCACAGCGTTGCCTTCGCGTTCCGGCTCTGGCGCGACACCGTTACCGACACCCTGGCTGCTCGGCCGACCCGGGAGTAGAGTCTGGTCCGGTCAGAGGGAGGGCCGCCGATGAGATCCACGCACGAAGACATCGCTCGCTTTCTCACGCCTCACGCTCATCACCATGGTCTTTCGAGACGCACGTTACTGAAGGCTGGGGTCGCCACGACCGCGCTGATCGCGACGACCGGAGTCATGTCCGATCGGTCGGCGGCGAAGTCGGCGACACCGTCGCCGGTCCCCGCGAATCCACTCTTCGGCGGGCTGCACGTCTACGGCGTCGATCCGTCGATGGAGCCTTCGGCGATCACCAACTTCCACGGCCACGTGGGAGCGGCCGTCGTGGACGGCACCGGCACCTGGAAGGTCGACGGCAAGGCGCCCGAGACACTTCTCTTCGATACGGACATGCGCTTCATGCAGGGCACGTTCCGCGCTACCGATGGGCGAGATCACAAGGGCACCTTCGCGTTCGTCTGACTTGACGTCTATCGGGGGGTAGTTGACCCCCTCGACCCGAACACACATCAGATCGTCGACAACAATCCCGGCATCACCCCCGACGGACTCCTCTGGACTACCGCATGAGCGAGGTCCGGATGCGCGACTACGGGACCCTTGCGAACGCGCTGTTCGGCGGCGGCGTTGGCGTACCCGGCGCATCCGTGCCGTCCACGGTCTCGTGGGATCTTCGTTGGCACGGCGTCACCGGAAGCGGGACGACCGTCAATTCGACGCTTCCGTTCCGCCTGAGCTACAAGACCACCAGCGCGCACCTCGACTGGTCGATGGCCTCGGGCGATCGAAGTTTCAGGACGAACTCCGCCGGACAGACCACCGTCGTCGCGTTCATCGGCGACGAGCGCAACGGCGTGTTCTTCAACTCCTCAGCGGACGACGACAAAGACGCCGAGGACGACTAAGCCTTAGGGAGGCGGCTCCCCACCGGGAGCCGCCTCGTCCGCGTCGGCTCGGACACGCGCCTTAAGGTCAGTGCTCGACCGGAAGACCATCCGCGGACCAGGCAACAAAGCCGCCAATGACGTCGGTGGTGTTCCCATAGCCGAGCTCGTGCAGCCGCACCGCGGCGAGGCTCGAGGAGTAGCCCTCATGACAGATGAGGATGAGGTCGTCCTCGTGGCCGGCGAGCGCGGCGCTTTGGTGTCCCGATGTCGGATCGACCCGCCATTCGAGGACGCTCAGCGGGATGTGCACCGCGCCCGGGATACGGCCATCCCGAGTTCGAACATCGACGTCGCGCGTGTCGACCAGGATCCGGCCGGCGCGCGTGCGGACCTGACGGATCTTCCTAACCACCTCTTAGGTCGCGCTCATCCACATCTCAGGCGCGGGCGCGACAGTCGTCCCAACGAAGGTGTGAGCGCTCACGCCGATCGAAGACGACAAGAGGAGTACTGACATGAACTTCGGACGTAAGACGATCATCGCCGCACTGATGACGGGCTCGATGGCCCTCGGTGCACTCGTCGGCGCCGCCGCATTCACGGGGGCCGGCAGCACCGCGAACGCGGCCACCAACACGGGCCAGGTCGGCAACGTGCGGGGCGCGGGGCCGAACGGCACATTCGTCTCAAATGAGGACCCGGCGCACGAGGCGACCGAGAGCGCGGCGCGCGAGGCCCAGGAGGACGCGGGTCAGAAGCCAACGGTCCCGTAGTACCAAGGGCGGGTGGGCCGTTATGAGCGGCCCACCCGTCGCGTTAGGCCTCCGTGGGCATCGAATGGCGCGGCCCCGTCCCACAGAGCAACTACACGGTGGGCCGCGAGGGCAACGCGGTCGAGCTCATCGTCGACCACTGGACGGTCGTGATGTTCGAGGGCGCCATACGGCGCTTCAAAGATCCCGCCAGCATCCTCTCCGCGCATTACGTCGTGGGGCAGGATGGGCGCATCGCTCAGCTCGTGAGTGAAGATGACACCGCGTATCACGCCGGCAAGTACGACGTGAATCTGCGTTCGGTCGGGATCGAACACGAGGCCGGGCCCGCGATGCCGCCGACCGATGCCCTGTATGCCGCGTCGGCGCAGCTGCACCGCGAGATCGCGGACCGGCACGGTCTCGCGCTCGAGGTGGGCAAGACGGTACTTCCGCATCACGCCATCGTGCCGACCGAATGCCCCGGGACGCTTGACCTGGATCGCATCGTTCGCGAAGCATCGGAGGAGGACGACATGTTCACGGAAGAAGACCGGCGCAAGCTCGACCGCGTCTATCAGCACCTCGAGGCATACGAGCCGCTGGTGTGGACCACCCGGCTGCAGCGCTGGCTCGCGAAGGCGATCCGCAGCGTCTTCCCGAACGCCGACGTCAGCGGCCCGGACGTCGAGACCGGACAGCCGTTCAAAGGCTGAGCGTGAGAGCTCCGCGCGTCACACGGCCAGCGATCCCGGCGGGCTACGGGGTGTCGGATGACATGAAGGGCGCGCTCCGCTGGATCAGCGTGCGACGGATCCTGGAGGGTGCGCTGCGCTACTGGATCGCGACGTCCAGCCGCGACGACGGGCCGCACCTCATCCAGCAATGGGCCGCCTGGGTCGACGACACGCTCTACTTCGGCGGTAGCAAGAAAACGAAATGGTCGCGCCATCTGCGCCTCGATCCGCGCATCGCGGTGAGCGTCGAGCGCACCGGGTATTCGATCATGGTCGAGGGCCGCGCGCAGGTGTTGGCGACGGTGACCCCCGAGCTCGCCGGCGCGCTGGTCGCGATCTTCGACAAGAAATACGGCTACAAGACCACGGTCGAGGATTGGACGAAGGGCGGGCTCTGGGCGCTCCGTGCGGAGAAGGTGTTCGCCTGGAAGTTCGCGAGCCTCGGGACGACCGCGACGCGATTCCTCTTCGATCAGCCTGGCGACGCGGCCGCGAGCCCAAGCAGCCGAGCGCCCTCAGCCATAGGCGTGTCGTAGGTCACGAAGGCCTAGGGACCGCGACCCTCGTTCACTAGCTCACTCGGCCGTTGCTTGCCCTTCGGCATCCGTAGCGACGGCACGGCCAACAGATCCGCTCGTATCGCGCGGTCTTCGATCTCCCAGGTGTGGTCGAGCACGTGCCACGCCGCCCGACGCACGAAAAAGCGCGGCGTCCACAGCGTCCTCGTGCGGCTCGGCTCCGCGACCGGCAGTCCGAGCGCCCTGGCGCGCAGTGCCGCGAGGATCGCGAGACGCAGATCGGCGACCTTGCTCGCGCGATCTCCAGCGCCCTTCGGCGCTCGCGCGCCGAGCGCGACGAGGTAGACCTCCTCCGCGCCGGCGACGTGCTCGACGATCTTGTCGAGATCGCGTCCCCCACCGCGCGGACCCTTTCGCAGCTCGACACCGCGGGCGTTCTTCGCGGCGCGGTCGAGCGCGTCCCAACATGCCCCCAAGATCCGCTCGAGTCTCATGAGCTCCGCCTCGGCGAGTGGCACGCCGTCCGACGGCAGTCCGATCGCGGGGGCGCCGAACTCCGTGGTGGCGTTGCCCTTCACACGCTTGGTGATCTTGAACCCGGAGGCGTCCTTGGGCGGCGTGAGCTTCAGCGCCGCCGGCGCGACGACCGCGGCATAACGGCTGCCGTAGGCGGCCAGCGTCGCTACCGCGCCGGCCGCGTCGCGCCCACTGCGAGACCAGCCCGGCCATTCCAAAGCTGTGGCGAAGCTGCGCTTGGTGCCGACCTCGAGGTAGATGGGTACGACGGACGTGGTCAGTGTTTCTGAGCGGCCACCCAGGCGTCGACCTTCGCGCGGAACTGATGCGGGGCTTTGGCGAAGGACTTCATGCAACCGGGCCCGCAGAACGCATATTCGCGGTCGTCCATCTCGAGCGTCAGCCCGTGGTCGCGGGAATCCGCGAGGTCAACGATCATCCCGCACACCGGATCGAGCATCTTGGCCCCGGGAGGGCCCGAGGTGTCGCGCACCGCTAGTGGATCTTGGTAACGCCGACCCCGGCGTTGGGCGTGCTGCTCGTCGGCGACCCGCCAAGAGGCGGGGTCGGAGGCGTCGGCGGCGCCTTCGGGGTGGCCGTGCTTGAAGCCGTCGGTGTGGCGGCCGCGCTAGGCGCCGCCATCGTTAGATGCGGCGTGAGCTTCTGCATCAGCTGCGGCTTTGGGAGGTAACCGACGATGCGATCGGCCTCGCGGCCGTTCTTGAACAGGATCATGGTCGGGATGGCGCGGACGCCGAAGCGCCCGGCGGTGATCGGATTGGCGTCGACGTCGAGCTTCGCGACGCTGAGCTTCTCGCCCTGCTCGTTCGCGACGTCTTCGAGGACCGGCGCGACCATGCGGCACGGACCGCACCATGTCGCCCAGAAGTCGACGAGCACGGGCATGTCGGACTTCAGGACGTCCTGCTCGAAGCTCTGGTCGCTGACGACCTGTGGCTTTCCCATCAATCCCGCTCCTTTACCACCTAAACGCGAGCTGCTGGCCTGATTGTTCCACCGCAGGTTCGAGGCCAAGAACGGGCTCAAGGCCGTCCAGGCCTGCCTGCGCGTCGCGCAACCAACGGCGGAGTGGATCCCACTTTACGAACCGCCAGCCCCGGCGTCGAACGACCTCGGCCAGCGCGGGCGAGCGGCGGAGCTTTTCGTGCACCAAACCGGTCCGTTCGTCGGCCACCGCGAGGAAGCGGAACACGCGGTCGTCATCCGGGATCGCCTCACCGAGCGCGACGACGCTGCGGTGGATCCGCGCGGTCCAGTCGACCTGCCAGAGGAACACCATGCGCCCCTTGTCGTACCAAACGCAGTCGACGAAATCGAGCGCGTCCGACGCGCCGCGCACGAAGCGCGACGCGCCGCTCGAGCGCTCGGCTTCCCCGACGAGATCCGCGAGCGCACGGCCCCGCTCCTGATGCGATTGCGGCACCGCGCGCCGCTCGACGTCCCGGCCGACGTGAACCTTGAAGCCAAGGCGATGCCCGGCGTCGATGAGCTCGGCCAGGACCTGCGCCTGCGACGCTTGACGCGCGACGAGCGCGTCCTGATCGAGAAGGCGCCAGCGACCGTCGTCGGTCTGCGTCGCGTACGCGGCGACGCACCGTTCGACCAGCTCGCGGTCCGGCGTCTCGATCCCGCGGAACAACCCGTACACGCGGCGGAGGAGCGAGCGCGTGTCGACTTCGCGGGCCGATGACAGAAGGCCCCAGACGGCCCACTCGACGCGGTCGCCGAGCGGCGTCGCGTCTGGCGCTTCGGTGATCGCGTACGCGACGTCGTCGGCGTCGTCGCTGAGCGGGACGCGCGTGATGCCCGTGCGCCGTCCATCGGCGAGGGCCGACTTGAAGTGATCCAGAAACAGCTCGAGCTCCGACACGCCGCCGGCGCGCGCGAGCGCGATCGGAACGAGCAGGCCCTTCGCGGCGAGCGACTGCAGTGCCGCGACGGCGGCGACTTCCTCGCGCACGGGCTCCCCGCGCGCGAGCACGGCGTCGCGCACGCCCGCGCGGATCGCGTCCTCGATGAGCCCGGCGTCGGCCGCGGACTGGTCGCGCAGGAGCGGCACGTCGCGGTCGAAATCGCACACCGCGGCGGCGGGCGCGCCGTAGGCGCCCGCGTGCGCGTCGCGCTGATAGAGGATGGTGCGCAGGCGATAGCCTCCGCCCGCGCCGGCAAGCACGCACGCGGCGATCGTCGCGGTGTCCGCCTGCGGCACGAACACAACCGCCGCGGCTTCGGGACGCGAGACGCGATGCGCCTCGATGAGCGCGGCGCGCAGCGTGCGGAGCAACCGCTCGCGCGACGCGAGCCGGCCCTCGCCGGTGTCCATCGGACGCAGCGTCTTCGCGCCGAGCAGGAGCGCGCTCGCGACCGTGCTCCAGCCGCCCAGCGCGTCCTCGACCGGCGCCTGGCATAGGACGAGGTCCGCGTCGCCCGGGTCGAGCAGCAGGCCGCCGCGCACGGCAGGCGTCCGGTGCTCGTGCTGCGCGAGCCACGTGACGAGCTCGCGCACGGTTCGCTCGTACTCGAGCCAGATGTTGACCTCGCGTGTCTGCGACGCATGACCGCGGCGCGCGCGGCCCTTGTCGATGCGGAGCGGCGTTCCGTGCCCGGCGACCGCGTTCAGACGGCTGCCGGCGACGATCGATTCGAGCAGGCAGAGCTTGAGCAGGCCCTGCGCCCCGGCGTCGCCGACCGACGTCTCGATCGCGCGCAGCGTGGCCATCAGCGCGGTGATGTTGCGCGGCGTGTACAGCGCGGCGACGGTCTCCGCCAGCGCCTGCGCGGCCGGATCGGCGCCGAAGCGCTCGACGAACTGCCAGTACGCCATGCCCCGCGGCTCGAGCCGGCGCGTGCGCTCCTCGTCCTCGTTGTCGACCGGCTCGATGAGGAGGGCGCGGCCCTCGCGCGCGCACACGCCGCAGCGGAAGGCCTTCTTCGTCGGCACGGGCGCGTCGCGCTCCCAGAGGAACGCCTCGACGACCACCGGGCCGTGACATGTCGCGCAATGCGAGGCGTAGAGCTCGCGCATCGCGACGCGGTGCGGCGTGCCGACGAGCACGCTGTCGGCAACGCGCTCGAACCCCGCGAGGACCTCGTCGAGCGAGGGCGCGAGGACGACGACCGCGCGCGCCCATTCGCCGAGCGGCTCGCGTGATTTCGCGATGCCGCGCCGATCCGCGGACTCGACCGCATCGGCGGCGGACCACGGATGCGCGAGCGGATCGAGCACGACACCGCGCCGGGGTGCGTACGCGGTCGCGTAGATCTCGGCGAGAGCCGTCGGGAATGCGGTCCCGAAGCGGTTGAGCGGTCGCGGAAGCGGGATCGTCTCGATCGGGACGAACGAGAGGATCCGCTCTCGCTGGTTGCTCACGTTGACGTGAGTATGGGTCTCAGGGCAGCCGGAAGAGAACGGCTCGCTTCGCGTCGGCGACGAGGCCCACCCATCGACCGTCGCGCGATACGACGAGGTCCTGGATCTGGCCGACGGGCGCGAGCTCGTCGACCGCGCCGGTCTTCGGGTCGAGAACGATGAGACGGTCGGTGCCATCCAG
>VBEZ01000111.1 GCA_005882255.1 Chloroflexota bacterium
GCTCTCGCCGAGATCGATCTCGAGGAACTTCGCGCCGAGGCTCTGCACCTGCTCCTTCACCACCGGCCGCGTGTCGAACGCTTCGACGACGGCACCGAGCCGCCGCGCCGTCGCGATCGCCTGTAGCCCAGCCACGCCGGCGCCGATGACGAGCGCCTTCGCCGGCGCGATCGTGCCGGCCGCGGTCGTGAGCATCGGGAAGAACTTCGGGAGCGCGGCGGCGGCCAGCAGCACCGCCTTGTAACCGGCGACGGTAGCCTGCGACGAGAGGGCGTCCATCGGCTGCGCGCGCGTGATGCGCGGGATGGCGTCCATGCTCAGCGCGGTCACCTTCCGCTCCGCCAGCCTTCGCGCGAGATCGGTGTTGACCAGAGGCTGGAGGAACGCGATGAGCACGGTCCCGGCCCGAAGCCTGTCGATCTCGGCGTCGGTCGGGCGCTGCACCTTCGCGACGAGCTCCGCGTCGAACGCGTTATCGACGATCTGCGCGCCGGCCTTCTCGTACGCGTCGTCGGGAAAAGCGGACGCGGCGCCCGCGCCGCGCTCGACGACGACCGTGTTCCCCGCCTTCGCCAGCCGCCCGACCGTCTCAGGCACCAGCCCGACCCGCGTCTCGCCGGGCATGGTCTCTTTCGGGACACCGATCTTCATTGGACGCGGAAACGCTAGCAGGTGCGCTGGCGCGCTGCGCGCGTTACCGTGCGCCTCGGGGATGGAAGGCATCTGGGCGGTGCTGCGGCAGCGGCTCGATTACACGGCGTTCGTGCCGCACCTTGTCCCGGACATCGAGCGCGCCGCCCTCCGCCGTCGCGACGGCAGCACGTACTACGTGCTCAAGAACCCCCGAGGCGAGCGTGGCGCGGGCCTCTATGTGCGTCTCGAGCCGGAGGATCTACGTCTCGTCGACCTGATGGATGGCGAGCGCACGACGGGGGACATCCTGGTCGCGCACCTCGAGCGTTATGGCAGCTTCGCGCTCGATCGGCTCGCTCGCGTGACCGCCACGCTCGGCGCGAACGGGTTCTTCGGAGAGGAGCGGGCGCCGGTCTACGAGAAGCTCTCGGCGCGACGTGCGATGCGCGATCCCCTGACACGGCTATCGATCCTGCTCCGCAAGCTGATCATGTGGGACATCGCGCGGTGGAATAACGCGGATCGCGTGGTCGACGTGGTGTATCGATTCGGAGGGCGTCTCGCGTTCACGCGAGTGGGGGGAGCGCTGGTGGTGCTCCTCGCGGTCGCCGGGATCGTCGTCTGGTTCAGAGAGCTGGGCACGGGTCGTCACGGGCTCGCGACGGTGCAGGGGAGCTACGCCCTGGGGATCCTGGCTTTGACCGTCTTGCAGGTCCTCTCGATCTCCGTGCACGAGGCCGGCCATGCGCTCGCGATACGGCACTTTGGGCGTCGGGTCCGGCGCCTGGGTCTGATGATCTACTACCTCTTCCCTGCGGCGTACGTCGACTCGACGGATATGGCGATGGCGACGCGCGGGCAACGGATCGTCGTCGCGCTGGCGGGTCCCATCGGAGGCGCGACGGTCGGGGCGATCTGCGCGTTCATCGCGGCGTTCGATGGCGGCATCATCGGAAGCATCGCGTTCCAGGGGGCCAGCCTCTTCACATTCCAACTGGCGTTGAACCTCGTTCCCATCCTCGAGCTCGACGGCTATCACGTCCTCGTGGACCTGTTGGACGCCCCCTTTCTGCGTCAGCGCTCGATGGCGTTCGCGCGGACGGCGATCGTGCGGAAGCTGCGACGTCGTGAGCGCTGGTCGACCAGCGAGATCGGCCTCGGGCTGTTCGGTGCGGTCGCGATCTCCACGTCGCTGCTCGTTCTCGTCTTTTCACTCAGCATGTGGCAGTCGCGCGTGGCCACCGCCGCGAAAGAGCTGTTCGCCCGCGGTCCGGTCGGCGTGCTCGGCCTGGTGTTGCTCGTGCTGGTCTTCGTCGGGCCCCTGCTCGTGGCTCTGGCCGCGAGACTGGTCGGCGCTGTCCGCAGCTTCGCGCGACTCCGCAGCGCGCGCGAGCGCCGCGCGCGGCTCGGGAGCGTGCAGGAACGGGCCGCGGTCCTGGCGCGCGTTCGCTTCTTCGCCGGTCTACCACGTCCCGCCCTCTTCGCGATCGCCTCTCACCTGCGAGAGCACTCCGTCGAGACCGGCGCGACCGTCGTGACCGCGGACGAGGTGGGCGACCGCTTCTACCTGGTCCGGTCCGGGCGGCTGCAGGTCCTCGCGCGCGATGGACAGGTCCGCGGAACGATCCTCGCCGGCGAGGGCTTTGGCGAGATGGCGCTCCTCGACCGGAGGCCGCGCGGCGCCACGGTCCAGGCCCTCGAGCCCTGCGTGCTCTGGTCGCTGGACCGCGGTCACTTCGAGCGCTGGGTCCGCGACCGTTACGAGATCGCGGCCCGGATCCGCTCCTCGGCGGACGAGCGTGCCAATCTGGCCGCGCTCCCGTTCTTCCGCGGCCTCGACCCGCTCGAGCTCGACCGGATCGCCGCCCGGTTGGTCACCCGCCGCGTTCCCGCGGGCCAGGTCGTCTTTTCGGAGGGAGACGAGGGCGACCGCTATTACATCGTCCGCGACGGCCGGGCCGAGGTGCGGATCGCCGGCGATGTGGTCAGGGAGCTGGGTCAGGGGGACGGGTTTGGCGATCTGGCCCTGCTGTTCGGACACCCCCGGAGCGCCACGGTGACCGCGCTGACCGACCTGGTGCTGGCCGGACTGGGTCGCGAGGACTTCCTTAGGCTGGTGCGCTCCTCGGGCGAAAAAGTAGGCGAATTTCGGGCCCGGACGGCGCATTATGTGGGTGCCGGGCTGGGCTCGGCGACGCGGGGAGTGTGAGGAAGTGGACTGTTGGGTCTGCGAGCGTACGGCGCTCGGCGCGTGCCGCTTTTGCGGGCGCGGCACGTGCCGCGAGCACGCGAAGACGCAGCCGTTCGTATTCGACGTCTTCCGCGGCAACAAGCATCAGATGCTGCGGGCGCTCGTAGTCGAAGACGCGCTCCACTGTGGCGTATGCCGGCCGCGCGGCGACCCGGTCGATCTGCCTGAGCTCGAGTGAACGGGCGGAGGGGGAGGACACGACATCGAGGAACGTCATGAGCATTACAGAGGGCGCGTCGTAAGGGTGGACGAAGCGTCCGGACCTCACGGTCAATCTGCCGGCAACACCAAAACGTAGGAGGAGTGACATGTCGAAGGAAGCTCTCGCAAAAGTCGTCCAGCGCGCGATCAGCGACGCCGCATTCCGGCGCCAGCTGAACTCGGACCCCACCGGCGCGCTCCGCGGTTTCGACCTCAGCGCCGACGAAGCGTCGGCACTCCGCACCGGAGATGCCGGCCGTCTTTCATCGCTCGGTGTCGACCAGCGGATGAGCAAGTCATTCTCGTTGGGCGGCGCGATCGCGACGACACGCATGGCCGCAAGTGACCTCACCGGCGGCGGCCCCTCGCTGGTCGATGACCTGTCCGGCGCGGCCGGTCGCACGGTCCTCCCCACAGACGCGACGCGGGCCGGTGGCTCCGCGGACGCGAGCGGCAGTGAGGCGATGCGCTCCGCCGACATCGACGGCGGGACGAGCGGCACGAGCACCGTCCGGGCGGGCGACGACTGGAAGTTCGCGGGCCGACAGGCCCCGGACAGCGCTGGCACGGTACGCACCGGCGACGACTGGAAGTTCGCCGACCGGCAGAGCGCCGATGGCGCGAGCACCCGCGCCGGCGACGACTGGAAGTTCACCGACAAGAGCGCCGGCGGCAACATGGCGAACTACCCGGCGCACGACGGACTCGCCGGCCCGTCAGGTATCAGCTCGGTCCGTGCCGGCGATGACTGGAAGTTCTCCGGCAGCGCCGCTGCGCAGGGCGGCGTCGCACCGGTCGAAGGTTCACCAGAGGCCACCGCCTCCGAGATCGCGAGCGGTGGAGCTGCCAGGGCGAACATCATCCACGACGACCCGAACGGTTTCCTCGCGGCGAACGCCGACGCGGGCGACGCGGTGACCCGGGCGAACGTGATCCACGACGACCCGAACGGTTTCCTCGCGGCGAACGCGGACGCGGGCGACGCGGTGACCAGGGCGAACGTGATCCACGACGACCCGAACGGTTTCCTCGCGGCGAACGCGAACGCCGACGTGGCTGGTGGAACTGCCGCCGCGGGCGACGCGTTCATCGACGAGTCCGAGAGCTACCTGACCAAGGTCGGCTACGACTCAACGGCGGCTGCGGGCGGCATCGACCCGAACGTCATCCACGACGATCCGGACGGTTTCCTATCGGCGAACGCGGACGACAGCGGTCCCAGCAGCGCCGCACCCGACATCGGAACACATCACCCATCCTGACCGATCAGCGCGGTGGAATGGCGAACGAGCGGCTCGAAAGGGCCGCTCGTTTCGTCATGAGCATTACAGCGGGCGCGTCGTAAGGGTGGACGAAGCGTCCGGACCTCACGGTCAATCTGCCGGCAACACCAAAACGTAGGAGGAGTGACATGTCGAAGGAAGCTCTCGCAAAAGTCGTCCAGCGCGCGATCAGCGACGCCGCATTCCGGCGCCAGCTGAACTCGGACCCCAGCGGCGCGCTCCGCGGTTTCGACCTCAGCGCCGACGAAGCGTCGGCACTCCGCACCGGAGATGCGGGCCGTCTTTCATCGCTCGGTGTCGACCAGCGGATGAGCAAGTCATACGCGATCGGCGGCATGGCTTCGACGCGCCTGTCGGCGAGCGACCTGACCCCAGGCGGGGGCCCGGCGCTGGTCGACGACCTGTCCGGCGCGGCCGGCCGCACCGTGATCCCGGCGGATCCCACACGGCCCGGTGCCGTCGACGTCGACGGCGGGATGAGCGGTACGAGCTCAGTTCACGTCGGCGACGACTACAAGTTCGCGGCGCGTGTGGCACCCGAAAGTAGCGGCACCGTTCGCACCGGCGACGACTGGATGTTCTCCGACCGCGTTTCAGCGCAGTCCGGTTCGGTCGCACCGGTCGAGGGTTCGCCCGAAGCCACCGCGCTCGAGAACAAGAGTGCCGGCGGCAGCACGGCGAACTACCCGGCGCACGACGGCCTCGCTGGCCCATCCGGCGTCAGCTCGGTCCGTGCCGGCGA
>VBEZ01000112.1 GCA_005882255.1 Chloroflexota bacterium
GTTCGCGAGGGCGAAGGTGATCGTCTCCGTCATCGCGGTGACCGTTGCCGAGCGCGGGCCCTCGTCGAAGAGCGAGATCTCGCCGAACACGTCGCCGCCGCGGTGCAACGCGATCACGACCTCCTGCCCGCCTTCTTCAGGCACCGACACCTTCACCGTGCCGGACGCGATCAGGAACACGTGGCCCGCCGGGTCGTCGCGATGGAAGATCACCTCGTTGCGCTGGAAGTGCTTCGCGCGCATGCGCGCCGCGAGCTCGAGTCGCTCGCGTTGTCCGAGTGGCGCAAAGACCGGTGAGTGCGCGAGGACGTCGGCGATCTGGCTCGCGTCCACGACCTTAGGCGGCGATCCCCACGAGCCGCTCGAGGCGCGGCCGCACTTCTTCCGCGAGTCGTTTCATGGTCTCCATGTCGAAGGGATGCGCGAACCCGACGATGTAACCGCGGATGCCCACGTCCCAGTAACGCTTGAGGTGCGCTCGGCCTTCGTTTCACGGACGACGAGCCAGCTGCCGCCGTACGGTTCGATCTGCGATTGGTCGCGGCCCGCGTCGCTGCAGTGCTGCCGGAGGATCTCGATCTTGCGCGCCATCGTCTCCGGCGGCCCGAAGCCATGCCACATGTCCGCGTAGCGCGCCGTGGTTCGCAGCGTCTTCTGCTCGCCGCCGCCGCCGATCATGATCGGAAGGCGCTTCTGCACCGGCCGCGTGTTCAGCACCGCGTTCTTCAGCGTGTAGTACTTGCCCTTGTAGGTGACGCGCTCGCCGTCGAGAAGCGCGCGGATGACCTTCGCGGCCTCTGCGAAGCGGCGCGAGCGCTCGCCCGGCGTTCCGAGATCGATCCCGTACGCCTTGTGCTCGGTCTGGTTCCACGCGGCGCCGATGCCGCAGATCGCGCGGCCGTTCGAGACCTGGTCGAGCGTTGCGGCGATGTTCGCGATCACCGCGGGATGACGGTAGGTGACGCCCGACACCATCGCGCCAAGGCGCACGTGCTGCGTCACCGCGGCGAGCGCGGACAGGATGGTCCAGGCCTCGAAGTTGGGACGCTCTTCCTCACCCGAGAGCGCGTAGAAGTGGTCCCAGGTCCAGACCGAGTCGATGCCGATGCGATCCGCGAGCAGGGCGGCGTCGCGCATCGCGGGCCAGGTGGTGTTCTGTGGCCACAGCTGGAAGCCGAGTTTCATGAACGAGGCCGAAGCGTATGCTCCTTTTCCTCATGGCGCTCGACACCAAGCGTCCGGTCGACACCTCCACGATCGCCAAGGACACCAAGGAACACGTCCTCGTCTCGTGGTCGGCGCAGGGCGCTCTCGCGCCGCTCGTCATCACCGGCGCGAAGGGATCCTGGCTGCACGCCGGCGAGCGCCGCATCCTCGACTTCTCGTCGGGACTCGTCAACGTCAACCTCGGCCACGGCCATCCGAAGGTCGTCCGAGCAATCCAGGAGCAGGCGGAGCGTCTCTGCTACGTCACGCCCTCATTCGGCGAGGAGAGCCGGGCGGAGCTCGCGCGCCTGGTGGCCGAGGTCACGCCGGGCGACCTGACCAAGACGCTCTTCACCACGGGCGGCAGCGAGGCGAACGAGCACGCCCTTCGGATCGCGCGCATGTACACCAAGCGGCACAAGGTCCTGACCCAGTGGCGCTCGTTCCACGGCCAAACGCAGGGCGCCGCCACGCTCGGCGGCGACAACCGGCGCTGGGCGAACGAGCCCGGCATCACCGGCGTGGTCCGCTTCCTCAACCCCGACCCCTACCGCTCGATGTTCGGCAACGATGCCCAGAAGGCGCTCGCACACGTCGAGGAGGTGCTGTGGTACGAGGGCCCCGAGTACGTCGCGGCGATCTTCCTCGAGCCGATCGTCGGCAGCTCCGGTCTCATCGTCCCGCCGGATGGGTTCATCCGCGGTCTGCGGGCGCTCTGCGACAAGTACGGGATCCTCCTCATCCTCGACGAGGTCATGACCGGCTTCGGGCGGACCGGCACGTGGTTCGCGGCCGAGCACGACGGCGTGGTGCCGGACATGCTGACCTTCGCCAAGGGCGTGAACTCGGGCTACGTCCCGCTCGGTGGCGTCATCGTCGACGAGCCGATCGCGAAGCACTTCGACGCGAACGTGCTCTGGGCCGGACTGACCTACGCGGGCCATCCGCTAGCGTGCGCGGCCGGCGTCGCGACGATCGAGGCCTACCGCGAGGAGCGGCTCATCGAACGCGGCGCGCGGAGCGGCGAGCTGCTGATGCGCCAGCTGCGCGCCGTCGCGGAGAGACACCCGTCGGTCGGCGACGTGCGTGGCAAGGGGCTCTTCATCGGTATCGAGCTCGTGAAGGACCGGAAGACCAAGGAGATGCTGGAGCGCTGGAACGGTCCGTCGGCGAAGCTTCAGACCGCCATCAAGAACGCGCTCATGCAGCGCGACGTGTACGTCCTGAATCGCTGGAACATGCTGTTCATCGCGCCGCCGCTCAACGTGACCGAAGACGAGATCGCGTTCGGTGTGAAGGCGATCGACGAGGCGCTGGACGTCGCGGACCGCTACGCCGCGACGGGTGAGCTCTAACTAGACGAGCCAGCGCGTGCGCGACCGGCGATGCGCGTCCGCGCCGTCCGCCCCGAAGAGGTTGGCGAGGGCCCCGAGTGCGGTGAGCGCGCCGATCGCGATGAGAAGCTCCAATTCGACCTCCGTTCACGGATAGAACGGAGCGACGGTGCCCCGCGTGAGATAGACGCTAGGCGATGAGCGCCGGGGTTACGTCCCTCATTGCGGGGATAATTTCGCGGCCGTAGGTCTCGAGGATCCTCTCCTCGTCGCCGCTCATCAGGTAGATGTTGAACTGCTTCACGCCGACCGCGGCCAGCTTCCGCAGCTTCGCGATCTGCTCCTGTGTATCTCCGATCACACAGAAGCGTTCCACCGACTCGTCGTCGACGAAGGCGGCGTTCGAGGAGCCCGATTCGGCGTGGTGCTGGTAGTCGTACCCCGGTCGGTCGCGGACGTAGTCCGTCAGGTCGGACGGAAGACCCTGCTGGCCGTACCGCTTCACGAGATCGACGACGTGATTGCTGACGAGCGCGGGGAACCAGCGCACCGCGTCGAGCGCGCGCCTGCGGTCGCCGAGGTGTGCCGGTGCGGCGGCCATGACCGCCACGTCGTTCGGGTTGCGACCGGCGGCGCGTGCGCCCTGACGCAGGAGACCGACGCACCAGCCCACCAGGCTCGGATCGGCGAGCTGGATGATCGCGCCGTCCGCCACGCGGCCCGTGAGCTCGAGCGCCTTCGGACCGTACCCGGCGATCCATACCGGCAGGCGGTACTTCTCGGCCCAGTCGAGGTGCAGCTTGGTCCCTTCGTACGTCACCTCGCGCCCTTCGCAGAGATCGCGGATCACGCGCGTGGCCTCCTCGAGGATCGCGAGCGTCGTCGGCGGCTTCCCGAGCACGCGTCGCGCCGAGTCGCCGCGGCCGATGCCCAGGTCCATCCGGCCCTTGCTCAGGAGCTGCAGCGCCGCGAGCGTGCTCGCGGTCACGGACGGCTCGCGTGTCCCGGGATTCGTGACGCAGGTCCCCAGGCGCATGCGCTCGGTGTTCTGCGCCATCAGCGTGAGGACCACGTATGGCTCTTTCCAGAGCACGTGACTGTCGAAGACCCAGCCGTAGGTGAAACCGCTGCGCTCCGCGAGCGCGGCGAGG
>VBEZ01000113.1 GCA_005882255.1 Chloroflexota bacterium
ATTCCATGCGACCGTACTCGAGCGGCGTGCCCTTGTACTTGTCGAGATCCGGGAACACGGCCGATGCCTTGACGGTCTCGGTCGGGTCGCCGGCGCCACCGGCGCGCCGTCTTCGGTGACCAGCGCGCTGGCGACCCCGTTGTAGGCGCGGGCGCGGTCGATGTAGTGCTGGACGATCTGGACGCAGGTGATCTCCCCCGCCCTGATCGCGGCGTGCAGCTCCGCGATCGTCGCCTCTTCGAGACGGAACGGCGTCTGCGCGCCGGGCTGTCCAGCCATGCCGGTGTTCCCCCTGTCAAACTCGCCGCACGTCACGGTCCGTCACCTCATGCGCTCTGGCAAGCGAAAAACTCGTGGGCGGGGAACGTGCTACGATCCGCACACTGCTCGCGACCAGCACCGACGGGTGAAGTAACCATGTCACTCCTGAGCGTGCGTGATCTTCGCGTCGAGTTCGATACACGCGATGGGTTGGTCCGCGCGCTCAACGGCGTCACGTTCGAGCTCGACAAGGGCCTCGTGCTTGCGCTGCTCGGCGAGTCGGGCTCCGGCAAGAGCGTGACGCTGCGCGCGATCCTCGGCCTGCACCCGCCATCGCACACGCGGATCTCCGGCGAAGTGTTGCTCAAGGATCGCGACGTGAACCGCCTCGACGAGGTCGAGCGCCGAGCGATCCGCGGACGCGTCGCCTCCCTGGTCTTCCAAGAGCCGATCACGGCGCTCGATCCCGTGTACACGATCGGCGACCAGATCGTCGAGACGCTCGTCCGCCACCGCGGCCTCGCCCCGGCCGACGCGCGCAGGCGCGCCCGCGAGCTGATCGATCTCGTCCAGGTGCCGGCGCCCGAGCGCATGCTGCGGAGCTACCCGCATGAGATCTCGGGCGGCATGCGGCAGCGAGGGATGATCGCCATCGCGCTCGCGTGTGAGCCCGAGCTGCTGCTGGCCGACGAGCCCACAACGGCGCTCGACGTCACGGTGCAGGCGCAAATCCTGTGGCTGCTCCGCGATCTCCAGCGCCGGCTCGGGCTCGCGGTCGTGTTCGTGACCCACGACCTCGGCGTGGCCGCCGAGATCGCGGACGAGGCGGCGGTGATGTACGCCGGGCGCATCGTCGAGCAGGCGCCGATCGGCGAGCTGTTCGCGCGCCCGGCCCATCCGTACACCGAGGGCCTGATGCAGGCGACGGTGCGACGAGGCCAGAGGGGTATTCCGCTCGTGCCGATCCCCGGCGCGCCTCCGAATCTCGCTGCGCTCCCCGCGGGCTGTGCGTTCGCGGCCCGCTGCCGCCTCGTGCGCGAAGAGTGCCGGACCACGCTGCCCCCGCTCTATCAGGTGCGCGACGGCCACGTCGCGCGCTGCCACCTCGTGCCCGAGCGGTTCGGAGCGTCGCCCATACCGAAGGCGGCCTCCGTGGCTTGACCGTCGTCCGAAGGAGGGCTTATGAACCGGTTCCTGATCGTGGCGGCATCTCTGGTCTCGCTCCTGGCTCTCGTCGGCTCCGCCGGCGCTCAGGGCACGCTGCGCGTCGGCATGACGGCCAGCGACATCCCCTACAGCGGTGGCCAGCCCGACAACGGCTTCGAGGGCTTCCGCTTCGTCGGCTACCAGATCTACGAGCCGCTGATCGCGTGGGACCTCACGCGCAGCGACCGGCCGGCGCCGCTCGTCCCCGGGCTCGCCGAGTCGTGGGAGGTTCGCAAGGCCGAGCCGACGAAGTGGGTGTTCAAGCTGCGCCGCAACGTGAAGTTCCACGATGGGAGCCCGTTCACGGCGGACGCGGTCGTGTTCACCTGGGAGTCCATCAAGAAGAAGGACGCGCCTCACTTCGACACCTACGGGTCCGCCCAGGTGAGTCCCCGTCTCGCATCGCTCAAAGCGGTCAAGAAGCTCGACGACTCCACGGTCGAGATCGAGACCAACACCCCGACCAGCTTCGTTCCGTATCAGGTCTGCTACCTGATGATCGTCTCGCCGGTCCAGTGGCAGAAGGTCAAGGACTGGCGCAAGTTCGCCGAGCAGCCGTCCGGCACGGGTCCGTTCCGCCTGACGAAGCTCGTGCCGCGCGAGCGCCTCGAGCTCGAGGCGTTCAAGGACTACTGGAATCCCAACCGCCGGCCGAAGGTCGACAAGGTCGTCTTCCTCCCGATGCCCGAGCCCACCACGCGCCTCGCCGCGCTTCGCAGCGGGCAGGTCGATTGGATCGAGGTGCCGCCACCTGATGCCATCCCGCAACTCAAGGCCGCCGGGTTCCAGATCGTGATGAACACCTATCCTCACAACTGGACGCACACGCTGCGGCTCGACAAGGAACCGTGGAACAACAAGCTCGTCCGCAAGGCGGCGAACTACGCCATCGATCGCGTCGGCATCTGCAAGAGCCTCCTGAACGACACGTGCGCCCCGGCGTCGGGGATCACGTACAAGGGGCACCCGTGGTTCGGCAATCCCAAGGAGAAGTACGAGTACAACCCGGCCAAGGCCAAGGAGCTGCTCCGCCAAGCCGGCTTCGACGGTGTGAGCAAGCGGCCGGCAAAGGCCGTGCACCTCATCTCCACGTCGGGATCCGGCCAGATGCTGCCGCTGCCCATGAATGAGCTGGTCCAGAAAAATCTCAAGGAAGTCGGGATCGACATCGATCTCCAGCCCGTGGAGTGGAACGCCCTCACCCAGCGCTTCCGCGTCGGCTTCACCGGCGAGAACGCGGGGATGAACGCCTGGAACATCTCGTTCAACTTCCAGGAGCCGTGGTCGGCCTTCGGCCGCTTCTTCTACTCGAAGTCCGTGGTGCCGGTGTCCCTGAACACGATGCCGTACATCAATCCGGAGGTGGACAAGCTGCTCGACGAGGCCGCGCAGACCTTCGACATCGGCCGGCAGAACGAGATCCTGGCGAAGCTGCACGAGATCGTCGTCGACGACGCGCCGTGGATCTTCATCGTCCACGACCTGAACCCGCGCGCGCTCTCGTCGAAGGTGAAGGGCTTCGTACCGCCGCAGTCCTGGTTCGTAGACCTGACGTCGGTGAGCGTCGGAAAGTAGCGGACCACCTCCGTCATGTGGGCGTACGTCGGGCGGCGGCTCCTCCTGGCGATCCCGACCCTGGTGGGGGCGAGCATCATCGTGTTCGCGATGGTGCACCTCGCCCCCGGCGACCCCATGTCGGCGGTGATGCCGGTGGATGCGAGCCAGGCCGACATCGAGGCGGCCCGGCGCGCGTACGGGTTCGATCAGCCGCTGCCCGTTCAGTACTTCCGCTGGCTCGTGCGCGTCGTGCAGGGGGACCTGGGGAAGTCCATCGCCACCCGGCGCCCCGTCCTCCAGGACGTCTACGACGCGCTCAAGAACAGCCTGGTCCTCGCGCTCTCGGCGTCGTTGCTCTCCTTCGGGATCGGCATCGGGCTCGGGCTCCTCGCCGCGTTCCGCCAGGGCCGCGTTCTCGACAAGCTCATGAGCGCCGTCGCCATCGTCGGCGTGTCCGTTCCCCACTACTGGGCCGGCATCATCCTCATCATCTTCTTCTCCGTGCAGCTCAACTGGCTTCCCGCGATGGGAGCCTCCGCGGAGGGCGGCGCCGTCGAATATCTGAGGCACATGGCGCTGCCGACGATCGCGCTCGCGCTGATTCCGCTCGGCGTTCTCACGCGGGTGGTGCGCTCGGCGGCGCTCGACATCCTCGCCCAGGAGTTCGTGCTCGCGCTCCGCGCCAAGGGTCTCGGACGCGCCGCCGTCTTCGCCCACGTCGTGAAGAACGCGGCGCCGCAGATCCTCACCGTCCTCGGGCTCCAGTTCGGCTTTCAGCTCGGCGGCTCCGTGCTGGTGGAGACCGTGTTCTCGTGGCCCGGCACCGGCTACCTGATGAATCTCGCGATCTTCCAGCGGGACCTTCCCGTGCTCCAGGGCGTGATCCTCGTGCTCGCCACGTTCTTCGTCCTTCTCAACCTCGCCGTCGACCTCATGCAAACCCTCGTCGACCCGCGGATCGCCCGTCACTGATGGACGCGCGCACGCTCGCTCCGCCGATCGCCGCGGCCGACATCGAGACCGTCGTCGGAGCGCCGATGTCCTACTGGCGCACCGTCGCCTGGCGGCTGCGCCAGGACCCGACCACCATCGTGGCCGGCGTGCTCCTGCTGCTGATCGCGCTCGCCGCGATCCTGGCGCCGCTCATCGCTCCTCACGATCCCAGCGCCGGATCGATCCGTTTGCGCCTGGCGCCTCTCGGGACATCCAGCCATCCGCTCGGCACCGACGAGCAGGGCCGCGACATGCTGACCCGTCTCCTGTGGGGCGGGCGCATGACGCTCCTCGCGGGCCTCACGCCGGTCCTCGTCGGATTCCTCTTCGGCACCGTGCTCGGGGTCCTCGCCGGCTTCGTCGGCGGGCACACCAACACGCTGATCATGCGCACCATGGACGTGTTCTACGCATTCCCGGCCGTGCTCCTCGCCATCGCGATCTCCGGGTCACTCGGCCCCGGGCTCTGGAACACGCTGATCTCGCTCTCGATCGTGTTCGTCCCGCGGGTCGTTCGAGTCGCGGAATCCGCGACCGTACAGGTGAAGTCGCTGGAGTTCGTCGCCGCCGCGCGCGCAAGCGGCAGCGGCGTCTGGCCGATCATGCGCCACCACCTGCTTCCCAACGTGCTCGGGCCCGTGCTCGTCTTCTCGTCGACGCAGGTGTCCCTCTCGATCATTCTCGCCGCCGGGCTCTCCTTCCTCGGCCTCGGGGTGACGCCGCCCGCCGCGGAGTGGGGTTTGATGCTCAACACCCTGCGCGGCTCGATCTACGTGAACGCCTGGGTGCCGGCGCTCCCCGGAGTCGCCATCTTCCTCACGTCGATGGCGTTCAATCTGCTCTCCGACGGGCTGCGCGACGCGATGGAGATCCGGATGTGAGCGCCCCGCTGCTCTCGGTGCGTGGGCTGCGGAAGCATTTCCCGATCCGCTCGGGGCTGCTGCTGCGAACGCACGCCTGGGTCCGCGCGGTGGACGACGTCTCGTTCAGCGTCGCGCCGGAAGAGACGCTCGGCGTCGTCGGCGAATCGGGCTGCGGAAAGTCGACGCTGGCGCGGCTGATCCTCCGGCTCCTCGAGCCCGACGCCGGCGCCGTGACGTTTCTCGGCGAGGATCTTCGCTCCGCCGGCCGCGCGCGGCTGAAGCGCCTGCGCCGCGACATGCAGCTCGTTTTCCAGGATCCCCACGCGTCGCTGAATCCGCGGATGACCATCGAGGACGCGGTGGCGTTCGGCCTCACCGTGCACGGCACAGCGCGACGGGAAGCGCGCGCGCGGGCGTGGCGCCTGCTCGAGCGGGTCGGTCTCGATCCGCGGCTGTACGGTCGCCGCTATCCTCACGAGCTCTCCGGCGGTCAGCGCCAGCGCGTCAACATCGCGCGGGCGCTCGTGCTGGATCCGAAGCTGCTCGTGCTGGACGAGCCCGTGTCAGGGCTCGACAAGTCGGTGCAGGCCCAGGTGCTGAACTTGCTCCAGGAGCTCAAGGCGGAGCGCGCGCTGACTTGCGTGTTCATCTCGCACGACCTGAACGTCATCGAGTACGTGTCGGGCCGCGTACTCGTCATGTACCTGGGCCAGGTGGTCGAGACGGGCTCCGTGGACGCGCTCGCCGAGTCGCCGAAGCATCCCTACACCCAAGCGCTCTTCGCGTCGGCGCCGACGATGGACCCGTCGCGACGCCTGGAACGTCCCCCCATCACCGGCGATCCGCCGAACCCGGTCAATCCGCCGTCGGGCTGCCGCTTCCGCACGCGGTGCGCGTACGCGATGCCTCGCTGCGCCGAGGCCGTGCCGCCTCCGATCCTGCTCGCGTCGGACCACGCCGTCGCGTGCTACCTCTACGACGGCGAAGCGGCCCTCGCTCCCGTCTGAATCCGCCTAGCGCCCGAAGACGGACGTCACCGCCTGGTGACCACCGTTCTCCCCGAAGCTTTCCTCCTTGTACAGACCGAGCGCCTCCAGGACGGGCCGGTCCTGGATCGAGAAGAGGACGGCCGCGTCGCGCGACGACAGGTTGGCGTGCCCGTGCAGCGCCCAGGACGGGAGCGCGATGATGTCGCCCTTGCCCCAGGCGAACCGGCGGCCGTCGATGATCGTCTCGCCGTTCCCCTGCACCACGTAGTACACCGCGCTTCCGGTGTGGCGATGCGCGCGCAGCTTCTCGCCCGGACGGAGCATCTGGATCCCGCATCCCATCGTCGGCAGCACCGAGGCGCCCGTCTGCGGGTGCGTGTACTCGAGCGCGATGCCGTCGTGCGCGTCGCCTTCCGCGCCGTCCAGGGCCTGCAGCGACTTCCACGTCGTCTCCCACGCGTACACGAGCAGCGGCGACGAGCGCGGCCGCTCTTTCATCCACGTCGGCTGCAGGGCCATATGACCTGTACCTGGGGGGGGGCGGTCCGATCACGCGGGAGCGCGGGACTGCCGAGAAGG
>VBEZ01000114.1 GCA_005882255.1 Chloroflexota bacterium
CGCGTTGAGCGTGATCGCGTTCTGCATCTGCGAGCGGGGGACCATCGTCGTGTACATCGCTCGGCGCGCGGGCGCGTCGAACGCCTGGAGCGTCGCGTTGAGAACGCTCGCGACGTAGATGTGCCAGACCTGCACCTGTCCGGTCGCAACGACGAGGCCCAGACCGAGTGACGTCAGCGCCGAGCCGCTCTGCGTGATGAGGAGAAGCCTGCGACGATCGACGCGGTCGGCGATCGCGCCCGCGAGCAGGCCGAAGGTGAAGATCGGCACCGCGCGCAGCGCGCCGCCGATGCCGAGCAGGACCGGCGAGCCGGTGATGTCGTACAGGAGCCACGTCGTAAGCGTCTGCTCCATCCAGCTACCGCACTGCGAGACGGTGAGGCCGGTGAAGTAGAGCGCGAAGTCGCGATGACGGAGCGGGGCGAGCCCCGGAGCGAAGCGCATCGTTGCGTCATATATTCGTTTTTCTGACCACCCATCATCTGCGCTTCACGCTGAATGGCTCGCCACGAACGCTCGAGGTGCGCGCGGACCGACGGCTCATCGATGTTCTGCGAGACGATCTCGGCTCCACCGGAACGAAAGAGGGCTGCTCGATCGGGGTCTGCGGCGCGTGCAGCGTGCTCGTCGACGGCGAGCTCCTCTCCGCCTGCCTGCTGCCCGCGGTCTTCGCCGACGGCAGCGTTGTCGTCACCGTCGAGGGGCTCGCGCAGGGCGACGAGCTCTCACCGCTCCAGGTGGCGTTCATCCGCGAAGGCGGCTTCCAGTGCGGCATCTGCACGCCAGGACAGCTCATCGCAGCGACCGCACTGCTGGCAGAGCATCGCCGTCCGAGCGACGCCGAGATCCGCGAATGGATGATGGGCAACCTCTGCCGCTGCACCGGCTATCACGGGATCACGCGGGCGATCAAGGCGGCGGCAGCGTGACGTACGACTATCACGAGCCGGAGACCGTGGCCGAGGCGCTCGCCCTGTTGGCGCTTCACGGTGAGGACGCGCATCTCGTCGCCGGCGCGACGGCGTTCACGCTGCTCTGGCGACAGGGACTGCTGCGGCCCGGACACGTCATCGGCCTTCGCCGCATCGCGGCGCTCGGCGGGATCACCAGCACAGAAGGCGGTCTTGTGATCGGCGCCACGGTGACGCACCGCGCGATCGAGCGTGCGGTCGAGGTCGGCCGCTACTGCCCGGCGCTGACCCGCACGTTCGCGTCGGTGGCGACGGTGCGGGTGCGCAATCAGGCGACGCTCGGCGGCAACCTCGCGCATGCCGATCCCGCGCAGGATCCGCCGCCGATGCTCATCGCGCTCGGCGCCGAGGTCGTTGCGACGTCAGCCGCGGGCGAGCGCACCATCCCGGTCGACGAGCTGTTCGTCGACGTGTTCACGACATCGCTGCGCGCGGACGAGATCCTGACCGCGGTCCGCTGTCCCGCGCTCGCACCGGGCACGCGCGCGACGTATCTGAAGTTCCTGCCGCGGACCGCCGACGATTACGCGACCGTCTCGGTCGCCGCGACGCTGCGGCTCGCCGACGACGGTCACGTCGCGGATGTGCGCGTCGCGCTCGGCGCATGCGGTCCGACCCCGGTGCGCGCACGCTCGGTCGAAGCGGCACTGCGAGGCGCGCGGCCGGACGCGCGACACATCGCCGATGCCGCCGCGCGTGTGGATGCGGACATCGCGCCGTTCGACGACGTTCGCGGTTCGGCAACCTACAAGCGCGACATGGCCCGCGTGTGGACCGAGCGCGCGCTCACCGAGCTCGTCTCGTGAAGCTCGAGCACACCGCGCTCGTTCGCGCCCCGCGCACGCGAGTGTGGAAGCTCGTCACCGACGTGCCGGCCGCCGCGCGATGCGTGCCCGGTGTCGCGGCCGTGACCCCGTCCGGGACCGGGAAATACAAGGGTTCGCTGCTGGTGCAGCTCGGGCCGGTGCGCCTGGTGCTCGACGGCGACGTCGCTCTCACCGCGACCGACGAAGCCGCGGGCAAAGCGTCGGTCCGCGCCGACGCGAAGGACTCGCGCCTCGGCGGTACGGTACGCGCCACGATGGACCTCACGCTCGTCGACAAAGGCGAGGACACCGAGCTGCGCATCACGAGCGACGTGCAGATCGCCGGACGTATCGGTGAGTTCGGACAACCGGTGATCCAGCGCAAAGCGGACCAGCTCATGACCCAGTTCGCCGAATGCCTCGCGCGCACGCTCGCGTGACGCTCACGAAGCCCGCGGCGCCCGACCTCCTCGAGACGCCCGAGTGGCGGATCGAAGGTCGCGACAAGGTCACCGGCGCCGCGCGCTACGCGGCGGACATCGCACGGCCGGGCATGCTCCACGCCGCGTTCGTCGGCAGCCCATATCCGCACGCGCGCGTCGTGTCGGTGGACGCTGAGGCTGCACGCACGATGCCCGGCGTGCGCGCGGTGCTCGCCGGCGCGGACGTGCGGCCCGCGCGCTTCGGCCGCCGCTTACAGGACTGGCCGGTGCTTGCGTGGGACCGCGTGCGGTTCATCGGCGACCGCGTCGCCGTGGTCGCCGCGGACTCGCTCGAGGCTGCGGAGGCCGCGGCCGCCGCGGTCGCGGTCGAGTACGACGAGCTGCCCGCGGTCTTCGATCCCGAGGCCGCGCTCGCAGCGGACGCGCCGATGCTCCATCCCGACGCCGCCGAGTACACGTACTTCGGCGGCACGCGACCCCCGCGTGGACACCCGAACGTGCAGGGCCACGTGATACACGAGCACGGCGACGTGGCCGTGGGTTTCGAGAACGCGGCGGCCGTGTTCGAGCACGAGTTCAGCGTTCCGCGCGTGCATCAGGCCTACATCGAGCCGCGCGCGAGCCTGGTGTGGATCGAGGGCGAGACCGTCCACGTGGTGACGACGAACAAAGCGCCGTTCGCGTTGCGCGAGCAGATGGCCGTGACCATCGGCGTGCCCGCGGCGCGCATCGTCGTCGACACGCCGCACGTCGGCGGCGACTTCGGTGGCAAGGGCCTGTCGCTCGACGAGTTCGCGCTCTACTTCCTCGCGCGTGCGACGGGTCGGCCGGTGCGCTCGGTCCTCCGCTACGCCGACGAGCTGCAGATCTCGAACACCCGTCATGCCGCGCGGATCCGGCTCCGGACCGGCGTCGACCGCGACGGCCGTATCACGGCGCATCAGGCGCGCGTCGTCTTCGATGGCGGTGCGTACGCGGCGGGGAAGCCGGTCGCGGGCCTGCTCCCCGGCGGCCCGACGCTGACTCTGGCCGGTTATCACGTGCCGGCCGCGCGCGTCGAGGCGGTCGCGGTGTACACGAACACGCTCCCCGCGGGGCACGCGCGCGCGCCAAGCCAGCCGCAGCTCACCTTCGCGGCCGAGTCGCACCTCGACCTCATCGCGCGCGCGATGCAGATCGATCCACTCGAGCTTCGCGAACGCAATGCCATCCGCGCTGGCGAGACCGACGTCGACGGCGCGGTCTGGCACGACTCGCTGGCGCCGCGCGTTCTCGCGACGCTTCGGGCGGCGTCCCCGTCGGGCGGCATGGCCGCCCGGGACAACGGCCGAGGACTGGCATTCTCGGCACGGCATGTCGGCCGCGGTAAGACGTCGCTCACGCTGACGCTCGCGGCCGACGGCTCTATCGAGGTGCTCACGGGCGTGGCGGATCAGGGCGGCGGGGCGCACACGATGATCCAGCGAGTCGTCGCGCGCGAGCTCGGTATCGACGCGGCGCGCGTGCGCGTCCGGCAGGGCGACACCGGGCACGCGAACGTCGATCCCGGCGTCGGCGGAAGCCGCGTCACACCCGTCGCGGGCAACGCCGCGCTCGACGGCGCGCGCAAGCTGAAGGCGCGTATAGCGGAGCTCGGCAAGACGCTGGATCAGGCGGCCCGCATTGCGGCGCCGCTGGTCGTCACCGGCGAGGGCGAGCAGAACGAGCATCTCTACGGCGTCTACGCGTACTCGATCGAAGTGTCAGTCGATCGCGAGACGGGATCGTTCCGCGTCGTCGATGCGGTGCTCGTCGCGGACGTCGGCACGGTGATCAACCCGGTCGCGGTGCGCGGCCAGCTCGAGGGTGGGTTCGTGTTCGGTCTGGGCCAGGCGGTCATGGAGGAGCTGCACATTGAGGACGGCCGCGTGACGACGACGAATCTCGCTGATTACAAGATCCCCACCATCGCGGATGCTCCTCCACTCCGGCTCGTTCTCATCACCGACGCGCCTGGCCCGGGACCGTTCGGCGCGAAGTCCGCCGGCGAGCTTGCCAATCCCGCGGTCGGCGCCGCGATCGCGAACGCGATCGACGCGGCCGTCGGCGTGCGCGTGATGTCGCTGCCCATCACAGCGGAGAAGATCCGTTCGCTCCTCCGAACGAAGGAGCTGCGCGCGGCGGACCCCGAGTAGTATTTCCCGACCAGCGGAGGCGTCATGTCGCAGTTCAACGACAGGGTCGCGCCCAAAGACTTCGCCAAGATGCCGCCCGAGTACCGGGATCTGCTCGTCCGCCTGCTCACGATCCAGGCGGACTGCGAGATCGGCGGGCCGCACATCTACGTCGACCACTGGACGTTGCGCGCCCCCACTGTCGACGACCAGTGGCGCGTCGCGCGTATCGCGTCCGAGGAGATCGATCACTGCCGCAAGATGCTGCGGCTGCTCAACCTCGTCGATGTCGACCGCTCCGACATCCTCGAGCGGCCGCGCAGCAAGCGTGAGGTCGACGCGTTCAAAGAGGACATGCCGACGTGGGCCGACTTCGCGGCGTTCGGCTTTCTCATCGACAAGGTCGGTCAGTACCAGCTCGAGGAGATGGTCGGCTCGACGTTCGCCGCGATCGACGACACCCTGCCGATCATCCTGCGCGAGGAGAAGGGCCACGTCGCATACGGCGAGCAGCAGCTTCAAACACTCATCGATAGTGGCGACGACGGTAAGACGCAGGCTCAGGCCGCGATCTCGAAGTGGTATGGCATCGGGCTCGACATGTTCGGGAAGTCCGGGTCGTCGCGCACCGAGCGCTATCTCGAGTGGGGCCTGAAGCGCCGCACCAACGAGGAGGCGCGCCGCCAGTACATCGCCGAGATGGAGCCCAAGATCGCGGCGCTCGGTCTGGTCGTCCCGGATCGTCTACTGGGCAGGAAGTACCTCTAAGCAGCCGACCATACTTCAGAGATGCGCCAGATCGCACCAGTGACCGTCGCGGGCGCATTCGGGACCCGAGCGGCGACCGTCAACTACGGTCCGCGTGAGGACGAGTGTCATCTCGAGTTGAACCTCGACGACGGTCGCGTGCTCTCCGCGTCGGGCAGCGATTACTTCGCCTGCCTGGTCTCGATACGACGCGAGCTCGAGGCTGAGGGCATCGTTGTGTGTTGTCAGGGCGCTCGGAAGGACGTGTGGCCATCCGGAATGGCTCGCGACATGGCTGCCGGTCTCCAAGCCTACGTGCTGACGATCGGCAGAACGCCGCTGCGTCACGAGCTGGTCGCGATATTCGACCCGGCAGATCGGAAGCTGATCGGCACGGTGGCCGAGCAGGAGCGGTACTTCAAGCTTTGGTGGAGTTCGCCGCGCGCACGCAGCGGCTGAGCGTGATGGCCGAGCTCTTCAACCTCTCCGAAGCCCTCATCGACGTTCACCTCGCCGCGGGCCGCGGCGATCGCCCGGCACTGCGCTACGAGGGCGCGACGCACAGCTACCGCGACGTGTCGCGGCTCGTCGCGTGCGCCGGCAATGCGCTGCGATCGCTCGGCGTCGAGATGGAGGATCGCGTCGCGCTGCTGCTTCCTGACTCGCCAGAGTTCGTCGCGACGTTCCTCGGCGCGATCCGCATCGGCGCCGTTCCGGTGACGCTCTCGACGTACCTCACGAGCGACGATTACGCGGAGCTGCTCGCCGACTGCCGCGCGCGGGTGCTCGTGGCGCACGCGAGCGTGATGCCGCGCATCGCACCGATCCGCCGTGGCCTACCGCACCTCGACCACATTGTGATCGCCGGCGGAGATCACGGCGACGACATCGGCTACAACGACATCGCGGGGGCGCAATCCGA
>VBEZ01000115.1 GCA_005882255.1 Chloroflexota bacterium
GTCGGCCTCGTGCTTCGGATCGTCAGCGCCGGTGAGGACGACGAGGGGCACGTGGCGCAGCGCCGTTCGCAGCTTGCGCGCGAACGACGGCCCATCCACCCCGGGCATCTGGATGTCGAGGACGACCATCGCGGGCGGATCGTTGCTGAGGGCACGCATCGCCTCTTCGCCGTCGCGCGCCTCGATCACGCGGAAGCCACCATCCGAGAGCACGGCTCGCTCAGCCGAGCGCGTCGCATCGTCGTCGTCGACGACGAGGACCGGGCGGGCGAAACGCTGACCGACCATTGGTCGGTCACGTAGCACAACGCATACCGCTCGTTCAATGCTTTTTAGACTCCCGATGTGGCTCAGCCCAGCGGGCTCCGCGCGGTCGAGGAGGTCGTGCCGAAACTTGGGGCGAAGACCGGCTTCCCCGCGCTACGTATCGGTGTTGTGACGAAATACGACCGCCCCATCGAGCACCTGTGCGGACAGTTGGACGTCGCGCCACTGAAGCTCCCGCTTCGCGCACGAGACGCGCGCTATGGCCTCGTGCTCTGCTTCTCGCTCGACGACGTCGATCCGCCAAAGCTGGCGCGCGAGCTCGTGCGCGTGACGCATCCCGACGGCGCGATCTGGGTCGTGGTGTGGAAGAAGGATCACCTACCGCCCGGCGTGCTCTCCTGGGATGAGGCGCAGCGCGTCATGCTCACGACGCCGTGGGTCGACAACAAGATCCTGTCGCTCGGCGACGAGGTGTATGCGACCCGTTACGTCAGGCGACGCCGGCCGGCGAAGGCCTAACCACGGAACCGCCGAGCCACACCGAGCGTTGCAAGGGTGTGCGTGCGTTGGGGCTCGTTCTGGCGCTGGCGATCGCCGGCTGCGGTGGCGGCCTCGCTTCGCCGACACCGTCGCCGACGGGCTCGCCCCAGCAGCTGACCGTCCCACAGTTGAAGTACCGCGTCATCGACGCGGTGGGGCGGCCCTGGTTCTGCGACCCGGATTTCTACCCGGTCGGGCGGGGTGACGAGGGCCAGCGCGCACAGGAGAAGCTGCCGGAGATCCAGAAGGACGCCGAGACGTTCGCCGCGATCGTCGTCTATCTGAAGCTGGCGTCGGCCCCGCCGTACACGGCGGATCAGCAGCTCGCGATCTACCGCGAGTGGAAGACGCTCAACGTGTTGCAGCTCCAGCCGACCGCGCCGGACGTCTGGGGCTTCGCGTACCTGGCGATGCGGAATGTCGGTGGTGGCGAGCGCGTTGAGGGGCGCGTCTTGGCGAACGGGAGCGTGAGCATTCTCATCCGCCAGCAGTCCGGACCACCGAACTGCCCGATCTGTCTCGCGCTTGGCACACGCATCGCGACGCCGGACGGTGAGGTCGCCGTGCAGGACCTGCGCGTCGGCGACGTCGTGTGGACGACGGATCTCGCGGGCGCGCGGATCGCCGCGCCACTGACGGAGATCGGCAGCACACCGGTGCCGCCGACGCACCAGGTCGTACATCTCGCGCTCGCCGATGGACGCGTCGTCTTCGTGTCCCCGGGTCATCCGACCGCCGACGGGCGTCACGTTGGCGATCTCGCGCCGGGCGAAACGCTGGATGGCGCGAGCATCGCGAGCGTCGAACGCGTCGCGTATGCCGGCGGCGCGACCTACGACATCCTTCCGGCCGGCGCGACCGGCGCGTACTGGGCGAACGGCGTCCTACTCGGCAGCACGCTCCACTAGCTCCCGACTAGCTCCCGACCAGCTCCTTCGTGAGGAAGTCGACGATCCGGCCGTAGGCGTCCTCGGCATTCGCGCGGTTCGTGAAGCCGTGACCCTCCCCGGGGTACACGACGTACTCGACGCGGCGGCCGAGCCCCCGAAGACGCTCGACGACCTGATCGGATTCCTCCTTCGGGACGCGGGGGTCGTTCTCGCCCTGGAGGATGAGCATCGGGCAGCGCACGTTCTCGATATGCGTGATCGGTGATCGTTCGACGAGCTTCTCGCGATCGCGCTCGACGTCGCCGATCCAGCGCGCGAGGAAGCGCCGCCAGTTCGGCTGCGCGTTCTCGAGCATGGTGATGAGGTTCGCGACGCCAAAGACATCTACTGCGCAGCGCCAGAGCTTGGGGATGCGCGTGACGCACATGAGCGTCGCGAACCCCCCGTACGAACCGCCGTAGACGGCGAGCCGTTTCTGATCGAAGTCGGCCTGCTTGGTCATCCACTCCGAGACCGCGCGGAGATCGCGTAGGTCGATCCCGCCCCAATCCTTGTGGATCGCGACCTGCCACGCCCGACCATAGCCGGTCGAGCCGTGGATGTTCGGCACGACGAGTGCGATACCGCGGTGCACGATCGCCGCGAGGTGCGTGAGGTGCGCGGCGAACGCCGGCCGCGACTGGCCTTCCGGACCGCCGTGCGGATACAGCACCGCGGGGACCGGTCCGCGCGTGCCCCGTGGCCGATAGACGAAACACGGGATGTCGCCGTCGGCCCCGGGGATCCGCAGCAGCTCCGGCTCGACGAGCTCGGCGGCGGGGACGCCGAACGTCGATGCGAGCGCGATGCGAGCCTCGCCGGTCGCGATGTCGAGCGTCCACACCTGCCACGGCTCGGTCGCGGAGATCCGCGCGAACGCGGCTCGCGTCCCATCGGCGCTCAGCACCAAGTCCTCGCAGACGCCGCGGAGCTCGCGCTCCCGCACCTCGCCACCGCCCTGCCGCCACCGCAGGCGCGAGTACCCGTCCTCGTTCACCGACCAGATCTGCGCGCGCCCATCCGCCGACGACACGGCGAGCTCGACGTCCCAGTTCGGATGGTCGACCGCCTCACGGCGTCCGTCCTCCGGATCGAGCGCCGCGAGCCACAGATGCTCGCTGCCCTGGTCCGTGATCTCGAGCACGCGGCCGTCGTCGAGCCAACCAGCTGGAATGTGCTGCACGTCGTCCTCGTGCTGCGTGATGTCGCGCGCCTCACCGGTGCGCGGATCGACGATGAGGAGCTCCTGGTTGGTGTTGTCGAGCACGCGCATGACGAGCAGCTGCGCGCCGTTCGGCGACCATCCACCGGCGACGTGCCACGCCGCGCCGGTGACGAGCTGCCGTTCGGATCCGGTGTCGAGGTCCGCGACGACGATGTCCATGTCCGTCGACGCCCGCGCGTTGCTCGAGAACGCGACGCGCCGTCCGTCGGGCGACGCCGCGTTCCACGACATCAGACGCTGCACCTCACCCGCGGGATCGACGGAGACCGCGGCAACCGGACCATCGGGGTGGCGGACGTACAGCTGGTGGAGCTCAGTGCCGCCGCGATCGGCCGCGGCCAGCAACTCGCCACTCGCGCTCCAGCACAGACTGCGGACGGCGTGATCGGGGACTGTCACCGCGCGCTGAGCGCGACCGCCGCCCGCGGAGACCGTCCACGCCTCGTACGTGCCGGCGCCTTGGTCCGACACGACCGCGAGGGTCCGGCCATCGGGGGACAGCGCGAGCGCGGAGCGGCAGGCAAAGCGGCGTGTCGTATGGGGCACGCTCGCGAGCCGTTCGCGCGGATGAAAGTCCGACAGACGCCGCTCGGCCACGGCCCGCTACGGTACCGCTAACGCCGGGCGAGCAGCTCCGAGAGGTCGCGCGCGTTGTTCACGGCCTTGTCGCCGTAGCAGTTGTTCATGAGCAGGTGGATCTCCTCGGACGCTTCTTCCATCCGCTTGATCTTCGGGAGCCACTCCTCGAGCTCGCTCTTCTTGTACGAATAGTCGAAGCGCTCCGCGGCGGTGAGACCCGGCTTCTTCCAGTTCTCGGCATTGCGGCCGTGAAAACGGACGACCGCGAGCGGCGCGGTGACCGCATCGACCGGCGGGATGCTCGACGGAAAGCCCTGGGGCTCGTCGACCGCGACGTAGCTCAGCCCGTTGTCGCGCAGGAAGGCGAGTGTCTCGTCGCGGTTGCGCTCCTCCATCCAGAGGCGATTGCGGAACTCGACGGCGAGCCTGTCGTCGGGTAGCAGCTCACGCGCGCGCAGGATCTCGCTCTTGTTCTTGCCGGTGATGGTGAACCAATCGGGGTACTGCAGCAGGATCGCGCCAAGCTTCCCTGCCTTGCGCAGCGGCTCGAGCGCGACCCAGAAGCGCGCGTGGATCTCGTCGACGATCTCCTTCGGGAGATCCTTCGGGTACAGGCGCCGCTTCTCGCGGGCCTCCGCCGGCAACGACTCGCGGATCTCTTTCGGTAGTCGCTTCGGGTCGGTGGGGTGCGTCGTGATCGTGGCGAAAGCCTTGAAGTTCATCGTGAAGGTGTCCGGCGTGCGCTCGACCCACAGCTTCGCCTGCTTCTGATCCGGGAGCGCGTAATACGACGCGTCGTTCTCGACGAGCGGGAATCGTTCGGCGTAATAGCGGAGCCGCGCCTCCGGCTTTTTGGCGACGTCGTCGGGGTACCAACCCGACTCCAAAAGAGTTGGATCCGTCCACGAGCAGGTGCCGATAAGAACGCGCTTCTCAGCCACGGGAAAAGTGTGCGCGCTCAACGCGTCGGCGGCTTACCGGCAGATGAGGCGGGGCGGCAACTACTCGAGCGAGCGTCTGCGCCCAGCCGGCCCGAATGGCGCGCGCGCCGTGAGCAGCGGGCCGGCGTAGCCAGCAGCGAGCGAGAGAGTTGCCGCCCCGCCGTGTCTGCCGCGCCGTTGAGCGTCGCCGCGCACACGAAGACCGCGGACGTAACTAGAAGCGGTCGGCCTCTTCGGCGTAGAGGGACGGATCCAACTCTTCGGCCTTGGGAGCGCGCTGCGCCAATGCGACAACGGTCACGCCGAAGAGGACGACGAGCCCGACGAAGGTGATGACTTGCGTACGTCCGCTCGTGACGAACGCGAGCACGCCGAGGACGATCGTGACGCCGTAGATAAGCACGACGGCATGCGCATGCGAGAGTCCGACATCGAGCAGGCGATGGTGGAAGTGGCCTCGATCCGGCGCGAACGGAGGCTGACCCTGCGCCATCCGCCGCACGATCACGTAGAAGGTGTCGATGATCGGGACACCGAGGACGAGCAGGGCTGCGGCGACCTTCGCCGTGCCGAAGATCGACAGCACCGCGAGCATCGTTCCAACGAAGGCCACGCCGGTCGTGCCGAGAAAGAGGCGCGCCGGATGGAAGTTGAACAGCAGGAAACCGCCCGTCGCGCCCGCGAGCGCGAACGCCATCCATGCGACGAACGGTTCATTCACCTGAGGCAGCAGCGCGAGAGCGCCGAGCGTCAGCGCCGCGATCGCCGCGACGCCGGCGGCGAGGCCATCCAGCCCGTCGATGAAGTTCAGAGCGACGTTCATCCCGACGATCCAGAAGACCGTGAACGCGATCGCGACGAGACCGGCGATCTCGATGAGTCCGTCGCCGAACGGATCGTTCACGAAGTCGATGCGCAGCCCGGCCGCGACGATGATGGCCGCGACGACGAGGAGCCCGAGGAACTGCCAGCGCGCGCGCAGCTCGAACACGTCGTCGATGAGACCCAGCGTCATACCGAGAAGCGCAGCGAGCGCGGTGAGGGTGAAGCGCGAGGAGCGGACCTCCTCAGGGATGAGGAATGGATGACCGGCCACGCGGTCGATCAGCCAGAACGCGAGGATCGTGACGCCGAACGCCAGCGCGATCGCGAGACCGCCGGGCCGCGGGATGGGCCGCGGGTGGATTCGACGGCCTCCGGGCATGTCGAGCATCCCGAACCGCTCAGCGAGCCGGCCCACGAGCGGTGTGATCGCCGCGGAAAGAAGGAACGCAACAAGAGCGGAGCTGACGAGGAGGAGGCCGGTCACGGTGCGGAACTCTAGCCGCAGGCGGCGTACGAAGCAGAATGACGGGCAGGCATGTGGAATTGACCAGGATCGACGGTCGGGTGGCGGTGATCACCGGTGGCGCGCGCGGCATCGGCGCGGAGACCGCACGTGTCTTCCGCGAGGCCGGTGCGACCGTCGTGACGTGGGATGTCGGCGACGGCGCGGACCAGCGCGTCGATGTCACCGACGCCCGGGCGGTCGAGGCGGCGGTCGCGGCGACCGTCGCGAAGCTCGGCGGGATCGACATCCTCGTCAACAACGCGGGGATCCTGCGTGACGGACTGCTCGTGAAGATGAAAGACGGCGAGGTCGTCGGACGGATGGAGGAAGCGCAGTTCGACGCGGTCATCTCGGTGAATCTCAAGGGTGTGTTCCTCTGCGGCCAGGCGGT
>VBEZ01000116.1 GCA_005882255.1 Chloroflexota bacterium
CCTTCGGAATCCGGATGAGCTCGACGCCGTACATCACGTTGCCCGTGACCGTGCGCCACGGCAGGAGGCTCGGCTGCTGGAAGACCATCGCCCGGTCGTGGCCGGGGCGATCGATCTGCCGTCCGTCGAGCGCGAGGGCGCCGGAGGTAAGTGGCAGCAGCCCGTCCACCGCGCCCAGGAAGGTCGTCTTGCCGCAGCCCGACGGCCCCACGATCGCGACGAATTCGCCGTCGGCGACATCGAAGGTCACGCCGTCGACCGCCAGGAGCATGTCGCCGTAGCGCTGGCGGCGGTGGTGGATGACGACGTCGCGCGCCTGCAACTTCATCCCGTTGAAGTGTGCGCCTGTTCCTCGGGCTTGGTCCAATGGTATTAACATTCGCGGCCTCTGGAGGTGTGGGGGTGGAGCGAAAACTTGTCGCAGCCCTAGCGGTCTTCGGGCTGTTGTTCGCCGCGTGTGGCGGGACGACACCGGCCGCGCAAGCCAGCCCGACGGTCGCGGCGACCGCTTCGGCGAAACCGACAGCGACGGAATCGCCCGACGCGGTCATGGCGCGGCTGTACGAGGCCGCGAAGGCCGAGGGCAAGGTCGCGATCTACTCATCGATGAACACCGACGACGCGAAGAAGGTGTTCCCCGTCTTCGAGGCAAAGTTCCCCGGCGTGAAGGTCGAGCACACCCGCGCATCGGGTGAGGTCCTCACCACCAAGGTCGTGACGGAGAAGAAGGCCGGCCAGGACCTGTTCGACGTCGTGGAGTCGAACCTCTTCGAGGTCGGCTACATCATCGACCAGGGCTACACGCAGAAGTACATCGTCGCGTCGGCGGGCGACTACCCGGCTGAGGTGAAGGACGCGAGCGGTGCGTTCATCGCGGCGCGGCTCAACAACGACATCCCCGGCATCAACACGACGAAGCTGCCCGCGGGCGTGACGATCAAGACCTGGAAGGACCTCTGCAACCCGGCGCTGTCCGGAAAGATCGCCGTCGAGCAGGGCGACGTCGTCGTCTACTCGGCACTGCGCAAGATCCTCGGCGACGCCGAGGCGCAGAACGTCCTGAAATGCATCGCGGCGAACAAGCCGTCGCTGCGCAGCGGCCACACCGACATGGCGAACCTCCTCGCCGCCGGCGAGTTCGCGGCGACGATGTCATCGAACGGACATCGCCTGGCACAGCTGAAGTACGAGGAGAGCAAGCCGATCACGTGGGGCCAGACGAATCCGATCATCACCGACGTGCAGGGCATGGCCCTTGCGAACAAGCCGCCGCACGCCAACGCGGGCAAGCTCCTCATGGAGTGGCTGACCTCGACCGAGGGCCAGAAGGCCATCCAGTCGACCGGACGCGTTCCGGCGAACCCGAAGGTCCCGCCGAAGTACCCCGACCTGAACAACTTCGCGCCGATCTTCTAC
>VBEZ01000117.1 GCA_005882255.1 Chloroflexota bacterium
GCTGGCGAACTCGGTCATGTACGCGGGCGGCTCGGCCGCGCTGGCCTTCGCCATCGGCACCGGCGTGGCGTGGGCGATCGAGCGCACCAACGTACCCGCTCGAAGCCTGTGGTACGGCATCGCGCTCGTCCCGCTCATCGTGCCAGGCATCGTCCACACCATCGCGTGGCTGTTCCTGCTGAGCCCGGAGATCGGCTGGATCAACGCGCCGCTGAAGGCGCTGTTCGGTTTCTCGCTGTCGGTCTACAGCCTGCCGGGAATGATGTGGATCGAGGGCCTCCACAGCGCCCCGCTCGCGTTCGTCCTCATGAGCGCGGCGTTCCGCGCGATGGACCCCAGTCTCGAAGAGGCCGCGGCGGCGAGCCGCGCGAACGCGTGGAAGACGTTCCGGCGCGTGACGCTCCCGCTGCTGCTGCCGAGCGTCGCGTCGGTGCTGCTCATCCTGTTCGTGCGCGCGCTCGAGGGCTTCGAGGTGCCCGCGATCATCGGCGTGCCCGGGCGCATCTTCGTGTACACGTCGCGCATCTACCTCTCGCTGAAGCTCTACCCGCCAAGCTTCGGCCTCGCGGCCGCCTACGGTCTGGTGCTTCTCGCGATCTCCGTGGTCGGCCTGGTGCTGCACCGCCGCGCGACGCGGCGCATCGAGCGCTACACCACGGTCACCGGGAAGGCGTATCGCCCGCGGCGTCTCGAGCTCGGCCGCTTCCGCTACGTCGCGCTCGGCGGGCTCGGGCTGTACGCGTTCCTCGCGATCGTGCTCCCCTTCCTCGTGCTGCTGTACGCGAGCTTCATCCGTGTTTACTCCGTGCCCTCGCTCGAGTCGCTGCGCGAGCTCACGCTGTCGAACTACGCGTTCATCCTGAGCGACGACCTCACGCGCACCGCGGTGTTCAACAGCATCGTGCTCGGCGTCGGCGCGGCGACCGCCGTCGTCGCGCTCACGGCGGTCATCGCCTGGGTCACCGTGCGCACCCGCGTTCCCGGGCGCGGCCTGCTCGACTTCCTCGCGTTCGTGCCGATCACCATTCCCGGGATCGTGCTCGGCATCAGCCTGATCTGGGTGTACTTCACGATCCCGATCCGGATCTACGGCACGCTATGGATCCTGCTCGTGGCGTACGTGACGCGCTACCTGCCGTACGGCATCCGCGGAACGAGCGCCGCGCTCATCCAGGTCCATCGCGAGCTCGAGGAGGCCGCCGCGGCCGCGGGCGCACGCTGGTGGCCGACCTTCCGGCACATCCTGCTGCCGCTGCTCCGGCCCGCGCTGGTCGGCACCTGGATCTACATCTTCATCGTGTCGCTGCGCGAGCTCGGGAGTGGCGTGCTGCTCTATTCGACGCAGAGCGTCGTGCTCGCGGTGCGGATCTTCGATCTGCGCGACTCCGGTAACTACACGAGCATCGCCGCGCTCTCGATCTTCCTCATCATCGTGCTGGTGATCCTCGTCACGGTGCTGCAGCGGCTCGGTGGCCGCGCGATCCGCGAGGCCTAGCCGTGCCAACTGGACGGCAGGTGAGCGAGCATTGAGCCGATGCTGCAGGTAACGATGCTGCGTAAGACCTTCACCACCGAGCGAGGCGGCGTGCGCGCCGTCGAGGACGTGTCCTTCACCGTCGAGGAAGGTCGCTTCTTCACGCTCCTCGGCCCCTCCGGATGTGGCAAGACGACGACGCTGCGCTGCGTCGCCGGGCTCGAGCGTCCGGAGGCCGGCACGATCCGTCTCGACGACGCCGTGCTCTCGGGGCCGGGCCGATTCATGCCGACCTACGCGCGCGACATCGGGATGGTGTTCCAGTCGTACGCGATCTGGCCGCACATGACGGTCTTCGACAACGTCGCGTTCCCGCTCCGCGTCACCGAGCATCCGCCGTCGAAAGCCGACACGCGGCGCATGGTCGAGGACGCGCTCGCGCTGGTCGGCCTCGAGGGGCTCGAGGAACGCCCCGCGCCGCAGCTCTCCGGGGGTCAGCAGCAGCGCCTCGCGCTCGCGCGGGCGCTGGTGCGCCGTCCGAAGATCCTGCTCCTCGACGAGCCGCTCTCGAACCTCGATGCAAAGCTGCGCGAGCGGATGCGCATCGAGCTGCGACAGCTGCAGCGGCGGCTCGGCATCACCACGATCTACGTCACGCACGATCAGGGCGAGGCGCTCTTCCTGTCCCATCGCATCGCGGTGATGCAGGCCGGCAAGATCGTGCAGGAGGGCGCGCCACGCGACCTCTATCGCGCGCCCGCGTCCGGGTTCGTCGCGGATTTCGTCGGCGAAGCGACCTTCCTACCCGGCGAGGTCACGGCCGGTGGCATTCGCGCGCTCGGCGGCACCGTGACCTGCGCGCTCGCGGATGGGCTGGTGCCGGGCGACAAGGGCTTGATCGTCCTGCGACCCGAGAACATCGTCGTGCGGGGGCGGCCCGCGGGCGTGCCGAACGAATTCGCGGGCACGCTGCGCGTCGCCGCGTTCCTCGGTGACCGGCTCGACTGCGTCGTCGAGATCGGCGATCTGCTGGTGCGAGCGCGCGCGCACCCGACGACCCAGCTGCGCCGTGACCAGCAGGTCTGGGTCGAGTTCCCGGCACGCCATGGCCACCACCATCCGCACCACACAGATCAAGACACCGACCGATCTACGCGAGTGGCTGAAGAAGGTGGACGAGATCGGCGAGCTCCAGGTCGTCACCGGCGCGAACGCCGAAGAGGACATCGGCATGGCGACCGAGCTCCTCGGCCGCACGCGTCCGTCGAAGGCCACGATCTTCGACGAGATCCCCGGTTACAAGAAGGGGTTCCGCGTGCTGTCGAATGGCCTCGGCTCGTTCCCGCGGATCGCGCTCACGCTCGGCCTTCCGGTCGACGCGTCGCCGCACGAGCTGGTGAAGCGCTGGCAGGAGCGCGTGCGCAAGGGCATCCCGACCATCGCGGCCGAGGTCGTCAAGGACGGCCCCGTCTTCGAGAACGTGCTGCGCGGCGATCAGATCGACTGCACGATCTTTCCCGCCCCGAAATTCCACGAGTTCGACGGCGGCCGCTACCTCGGGACCGGCAGCTTCGATGTCACGATCGATCCGGATGAGGGCTGGGTGAACCTCGGGACGTATCGCGTGATGGTCCACGACAAGGCGCGTCTCGGCTTCTACATCTCACCGGGAAAGCACGGCCGGCAGCACCGTGACAAGTGGTTCGCGCGCGGCGAGAAGATGCCCGTTGCGTTCGTCGCCGGCGGCGATCCGCTGCTGTTCCTCGCGGCGTGCACCGAGATCCCGTACGGCATCACGGAGTACGACTGGGCCGGTGGCGTCCGCGGCGCGCCGTACCGCGTGGTGAAGGGTCCGGTCACGGGTCTGCCGATCCCGGCCGACGCCGAGATCGTGATCGAGGGCTTCGCCGATCCCAAGGACAAGGCGATCGAAGGTCCGTTCGGCGAGTGGACCGGGTATTACGCCTCGGGCGAGCGCGAGGAGCCCGTCCTCCGCGTCGAGGCGATCTACCACCGCAACGATCCGATCATCCTCGCGTCCCCGCCGAACGTCCCGCCGGACGAGCAGTCGTTCTACCGCGCGTTCATGCGCTCGGCGCGGCTGCGCGGCGACCTCGAGGCCGCGAGCATTCCCGGCATCGTCGGCGTCTGGTGCCACGAGGTCGGCGGCTCGCGTCTCTTCAACGCGATCTCGATCGACCAGCGCTACGCGGGTCACGCGCGCCAGGTCGGGCACGCCGCCGCGAGCGTGCACACCGGCGCGTATCTCGGGCGCTACGTCGTCGTCGTGGACGACGACATCGACGTGATGGACCTCGAGCAGGTGCTGTGGGCGATGTGCACGCGCTCGGAGCCGGCCGAGTCGATCGACATCATCCCGCGCGCGTGGAGCGGACCGCTCGATCCGCGCATCCACCCCGACAAGAAGGGCTTCTCGTCGCGCGCGATCATCGACGCGACGCGTCCATGGGAGTGGCGCGACCGCTTCCCGATGTCGCAGCTGCCCACGCCCGCCGCGCGACAGAAGGCGCTCGAACGCTGGGGCTGGCTGGTCGGTAAAGGGGAGCGGCCGAAGAGCCGGGGCTAGTTCGCCCGCATGGACTCTCTTATCCATGAGTTCGCGAAGCAGGTCCGCGACGCCGACGGTCATCTCTACAAGGCACGTGTGCTCGGACGGCAGCGCGGCGACGGGACGTGGATCGGCTGGATCGAGTTCAGTCCGCGCGGAACCGGCGGCGTCGTTCGTCGCACGAAGCGCGAGACGACGCAGCCCAGCCGCAATGCGCTTCGCTACTGGGCATCGGGTGTCCAACGGACGTACCTCGAAGGCGCCCTGAACCGCGCGCTTCACGCCTGAGCGCGCGCGGCCACGGCCGCGCGAACGCGACGGCACTGGCTATGCATGAAGCGGGTCCGTGAACGATCTCGTGCACACGTGCTCCCAGGTCGTGCGTGACGCGGAAGGGCGGGGTTACGCCGCGTCGGTGCACGCGCTGGAGCGCAGCGACGGCATCTGGGAGACCTGGCTCGAGTTCAACGGCCTCGGACGCGACGTGACGCTGCGCTCCGAGCATGAGTCTGAGCAGCCGAACCGCCGCGCGGTCCTGTACTGGGCGTCGGGCCTCCAGCCGTCCTACCTCGATGGCGCGCTGCTGCGCGCGACGCGCGCGCGACTCACAGAGCTGCGCACGATGTTCGAAGGTCGCGCCGCTTAAGCGCGCGCGGCCTGCGTCCGCTCCGCCGCGCGCCAGAGGATCGCGAACGGGATGATCGTCACCGCGTAGACCGCCGCCGAGAACCCGATCGTCGCTGGCGCGCCGAACACGTCCGCCAGGCCGAGCAGCATTGGGATCACGACCGCGAGCCCCAGCTCGAAGATGAGCGCGCTCAGGGAGATGATCGTCGCCCGCTGCGCGCTGGGGATCATGTCGTTGAGACGCGCTGAGAGAAGAGGCTGCGCGACCGATGGGACGAGCGCGACGACGAGCATGAACGCGAGTGCTGGGATCGAGGGCAGGAGCCCGAGAAGCGTGGTCGACGCAAGAGTGATCGCGATGCCGCCGGCGACGAGGGTCGACAGACCGACGTGTCCCTGGGTCCGGTGTGCCAGCGACGACGCGGCGACACCCGCGAGCTGGACGCCGAGCACGACGACCCCCAGGGAAGCGAGCGGCAACGCCACTGCGAGCGCGTAGGGCTGAAGCAGGACGTAGTAGACGATGAACGGAACGACCTCGAAGCCGGTCGTGAGGAGCAGAAGCCAGCGGACAACCGGACGGCGCGCGGCGATCCCGACCGCGGCGCGCAGGTTGCGCCAGAACGAAAGCTGTGACTCGCCCTCCTCGAGGCGTGGCGGCTCTTTGAAGGTGAGCACGAGCGCGGTGGCCATCAGACCGGTGACCGCGCCGACGGTGAAGCAGAGCGTGATGTCGAGCGTCGCGACCCATGCGCCGAGCACGGATGCGATCCCCTGTGACGCCTGCGTGATCGCGAGGTAGCGGCCGGACTGTTTCGCAGCTTCCGAAGCACGACCGTCCGCTTTGAGACTGTCGTACAGGAATGCCGTGTCGGCGCCGCTGATGAACGCGAACGAGGTGTTCCACAGCGCGTAGCCGAGGAGGAACATCGGTGACAGCGCGTCCGCGAGGATGAGCAACATCGCCATCGAGTAGAGGAACGTGCCGATCGCCATCGAGGCCTTGCGTCCCCAGCGGTCCGCGATCGCACCGCTAGGTACCTCGAGCCCCGCGCTCAGGACCCATGCGACGCTCTCAAGGACCCCGATCTGCGTGAGGCTGACGCCCTTGTCCTGGAGGAACACGACCCAGATCGGTATCCACAGGAGGAAGTGGATCAGGCCCTGGACGACGAAGAAGCGCCAGATGTTGCCGCGGTATGCGCGCATGGCTCCGCAGTGTTACGCGCGCGCCGCCGATGCGGGGGTCGCGGCATCCGCGCTCGCGTCCTCGAGATACACGACGGAGTCGTACCCCAGCAGCTTGAAGAGCCGGTTCTGCGCCACGAGAACGCGCAGCGGCTCGGCGCCGCTCGCGATGAGCTGATGCACGGTGTTCTGCGGGACGTAGACGAGATCGCCCGGCGTGAAGTCCCAGGTCCCCGGCTTGTCGGCGACCCGCGCGCGGTACTTGTCGGTGATCTCGGCCTCGACGTCCCACTGCAGGCTCCTGCCGGCGCCGGAGATCACGTAGCAGACCTCGTCGGCCATGTGCCAGTGCTTCGCCGAGCGGCCGCCGGGCCGGATCTCCTGCTCGTAGAGGTCCACGCTGAACGCGCGGACATCGGTCCGGGCCGGCGAGCTGATGATGCGAAGGCGCCCATCGCGCGTGTCCTCCCAGCGCGTGTCCGAGGACTTCACGACCTTCTTGCGCTCGGTCGCGCCCGGTGTCCAGAGGCGCGACCACTCCTGCGGCGCGCCGTAGCCCGCGCCATCGAAGGGCTTGCTGCGGCCCTGCTGCACCATCCCGAGGTACATCCAGGCCGATTTCGCTTTGATCACCAGCGCGAGCGCGCGCTCGGTCTCGCTCGCGTTGTAGTGGCGATGCACCGAATCGTTGTGTACGACGACGAAGTCGTCTTTCGACCAGTCGTAACGCACGCCGTCGTGGATCTCGTGGCCGCTGCCCTCGAGGATGTAGAACGTCGCTTCGTTCTGATGGCCGTGGCCGTGATTCGAACCGCCCGGCTTGAGCTCGACGAAGTGCACCTGAAGCGTCTGAGTGAGGAAGGGGTCGTCTCCCGGGCCGAGCATCCACCAGGTCTTCGAGAGCCCCTCATCGGAGTCGCCCGAGTGGCCCACGGTCGCGTCGTCGACGACCGTGCCCGCGCGACGGACGCGTGGCGCGGAGCGCTGCAGGCGCCGGTGCTCCGCGAGGCCGTACTGCTCGGAGGTGATCCCCCTCAGGAAGACGCGTCCGCCCTCATCGCCCACGCGTTCACCTCCCGAAGATCAGCCGATGGCGCGGGCGAATGGTATAACAATTGACCGCTCGGGCCGCCCGCGCGGTCCACGAATTCTCGGAGGTGTGGGATGCGCGTCAGCCGTGTCCTGGCTCTTGGGATCGCCGCGCTTCTCGTCGCCGGAGCATGCGGTGGCACCACGCCGGCCGCGAGCTCGGCACCGACGGTCGCGGCATCGGTCGCGCCGACGGCAACACCGACGCCGATCAAGATCAAGTCGTCCTATGGGAACGTCACTCCGGCGAATCTCGCGCCGTTCATGGCGAAGGAGCTCGGCCTCTTCGAGAAGCGCGGCCTGGACGTCGATCTGAGCCTCATCGACGGTGGCGCACCCTCCGCCGCGGCGCTCGTCTCGGGCCAGACCCAGGTCGGCAACTTCGGCGGCACGGAGGTGATGAGCGGCTTCGTCGCCGGGTCGGACATGCAGGTCATCGCGCTCTTCGTACCGGTGACGCCGTGGCAGTTCCTCGCGAAGTCCGACTACAAGACGCCCGCCGACCTCAAGGGCAAGGTGGTCGGTGTCGCGAGCGTCGGCGGCTCCGCGTACGTCGCGGCCACCGAATCGCTCAAGCGGCTCGGCCTCGATCCGGCGAAGGACGTGACGATCCAGGCGTTCGGGTCGACCGCGAACCTCGCGACCGCGATGCTCGGCGGTGCCGCGTACGCGGGGCCCGGACACCCGCCGGACACGGTCAAGCTCCTCGCCGGCGGCTTCAAGGTGATCTACGACCTCGGCGCGCAGCAGATCCCCGCGACGGACAACTGCACGATCGTCCTGAAGTCGTGGGCGGACAAGAACCCGCAGGCGGTCCAGTCGTACGTCGACGCCGAGATCGAGGCGATCGCGATCGCGAAGAAGGACAAGGCGACGACGGTACCGATCCTGGCGAAGCTGCTGAAGCTGGACCCATCGAAGGCCGAGGACGCGACGGCGCTGTCACAGACCTACGACTTCTACGTGACCACGATCTTCCCCTCGTACCCGCACCCGCTCGTCGCGTCGTTCAACTCCACCCGCGACACGCTCGTCGCCACCAACGCGAAGGTGAAGGACCTCGACGTCACGAAGGTGATCGAGGACAAATACGTCGCGGACGCCGAGAAGCGCGGCGTCGGCAAATAACCGCGAACAGGGCGGGGTGGGCGCGGTGACGCGCTCGCCCCGCTTCGGCTCCGACGTGATCGTCGATCTGCTCCAGGCCTTCGGCATCGAGTACGTCGCGCTCAACCCGGGCGCCACCTATCGCGGGCTGCACGACTCGCTCGTCAACTACGGGGAGGGCAAGCCCGAGATCATCCTGTGCACGCACGAGAAGGTCGCGGTGAACGTCGCGCACGGGTACGCGAAGGTCACCGGCCGGCCGATGGGCGCGATCGTCCACGACGTCGTGGGCCTACTGCACGCGACGATGGGCGTGTACTACGCACACCTCGACCGCGTGCCGCTGATGCTGCTCGGCGCGACCGGTCCGCTCGACCGGCGGCGGCGGCGGCCGGCCATCGACTGGATCCACACGGCGCAGGTCCAGGGCGAGGCCGTGCGCAACTTCACCAAGTGGGACGACCAGCCCGCGACGGTCGACGACTTTCCCGCTTCGTTCGCGCGCGCGTATCGCATCGCCACGACGGAGCCTGCTGGGCCGGTGTACCTCTGCTACGACGCCGGGCTGCAGGAGGACCCACTGGATCACGCGGTCGCGATCGACGACGTGGTCGGCGGAGCGCGCCCGACGGCGGTGCAGGCCGATCCAGCGGCGCTCGCGAAGGTCGCGGAGCTCATCGCGCGCGCGAAGCGGCCGGTCATCGTCACCGAATTCACCGGGCGGCATCCCGACGCCGTCCCGGAGCTCGTCGGCCTCGCGGAGGAGATCGGCGCCGCGGTCGTCGACCTCCACGGCCGCGTGAACATCC
>VBEZ01000164.1 GCA_005882255.1 Chloroflexota bacterium
CAGTTCGACCACCGGCGAAGGGGCGAGCTCCGCGACGGCGTCGTAGAGCGCCACGATGCGGGGCCAGTCGGTCTCGGCTGCGGTGGTCGCTCGTGCGTGGCACGCGGCGATCGCCGCCTGAAGCGCATACGGGCCCATCGCGCCCCCGAGCCTTTCGGCGCGCTCGAGCGCCGCGAGGCCGCGACGGATGAGCAGGCGGTCCCACCGCGTCCGGTCCTGATCGAGCAGGAGGACGGGCTCGCCGGACGGTCCGACACGAGCATGCAGACGTGACGCGTGGATCTCCATCAGCGCGACGAGCCCGTGGACTTCCGGCTCGGTCGGTGTGAGCTCGGCCAGGATGCGTCCCAGACGCAGTGCGTCCTCGCACAGCGCCGGGCGGACCCAGTCCTCGCCCGCGGTCGCGGAATAGCCCTCGTTGAAGATCAGGTAGATCACTTCGAGGACGGATGCCAGGCGCGCAACACGCTCAGCGCCGCCCGGGACCTCGAACCTGACGTGCGCCTCGGCGAGGGTCCGCTTCGCGCGCACGATGCGCTGGGCGATGCTCGATACCGGAACGAGGAACCCGCGCGCGATCTCCTCTGTTGTCAGACCGCCGAGCACGCGAAGGGTGAGCGCGACGCGCGCGTCCTTCGAGAGGACGGGATGGCACGCCATGAAGATGAGGCCGAGAAGATCATCCCCGACGTCCTCGTCCAGCGTGGTGTCCAAGTCCGTGCTGTCCTGCTCGCGCTCGACCTCACGTCCGAGCTCCTCGTACTTGCGCTCGAGCGTCTTGCGTCGCCGGATCAGGTCGGTCGCGCGGTGCCTCGCCGTCGCCATCAGCCAGCCGCCAGGCCTCTCCGGCACGCCTGAGGTGGGCCACTGCTCGAGCGCGGCCACGAGTGCGTCCTGCGCGAGCTCCTCGGCCGTGCCGATGTCGCCGACGATGCGAGCCAGCCCGGCGATGAGCCGGGCCGACTCGATCCGCCAGATCGCTTCGATCGCGGGGTGAGCTCCGGACGCTATCGGGATCGCTCCTTCACACGCCCTCGCTCATCGAGATCTCACGGATCTCGAAGGTCCCGCCGTCGTAGGGTGCCCGCTTGAGCCACTCGAGGGCCTCGTCGATCGAGCGCACCTGCCACAGCCAGTACCCAGCCACGAGCTCCTTGCTCTCCGCGAATGGACCGTCGATGACCGTGCGCTTCTTCCCGTCGAACCGTACGCGCTTGCCCTCTGAGCTCGGGGAGAGGCGGCCGGCTCCGATCACCACGCCCGCCTTGACGAGCTCTTCGTTGAACCTCTGATACTCGGCCATCGCCTCCGCCGTCGGCGGGCTCGCGGCCGCGCTCTGATTGCCTTCCTTCGCCAGGATCAGCACACGCATCTCTATCTCCTCATATTGGACGTAATCCATAGCGTCTTCGTTCGGGTTGATCGGGCCTCATCCATATATCGAATGGCACGGAGCCTTTTCGACAGGACCGATCACGTAAGTGTCCAGCGTGCTGTACACACCCCTGCCGCACTTCAAGTGCACCCTCCCACTTGCGACCGGCCGTACGATTTCGCGTGCGATGGTGGTCCATCCCTCACCGGCCCGGCCTGTCGCGGCCGCCTTCGAACAGGAGATCAGATTCTGTCGGGGGCAGGACGGCCTGCGTCTGGCGTACGCGATCCACGGCAGCGGCCCGCCGCTGGTCGTCGTCTCGTGCTGGCTCAGCCACCTCCAACACGACTGGCAGAGCCCGGTCTGGCGACACTTCCTCGACCAGCTTGGCGCGATCGCGACCGTCGTCCGCTACGACGAGCGGGGCTTCGGCATGTCCGATTGGACCGTCGATGACTTCTCGCTCGAGGCGCGCGTCGGAGATCTCGAGGCAGTGCTCGCCGCGACCGGGCTGGAGCGGTTCGCGCTGCTCGGGATGTCGGGCGGCTCCGCCGTCGCGATGGCGTACGCGACCCGACACCCGGAGCGTATGAGCCGGCTGATCCTCTATGGCACCGTCTGCGGCGAGCCCGTCACCTTGTCGCCTGATGAATCGGCCGAAGAGGAGACGTATCGCAGCATGATCCGGGTCGGTTGGGCGAGAGAGGACGCGGACTTCCGGCGCGTCTTCACGAAGCGCTTCATTCCTGACGCGACCGAGGAGCAGATGCGTTGGTTCGACGATCTCCAGCGGATGTCGACGTCGCCCGCCAACGCCGTGGCCAGCCGGATCGCCCGCCAGCAAGTGGACATCATCGACGACCTGCCACGCATCGCGGCACCGACCATCGTCCTGCAGGCGGTCGGCGATCGGTCGACGACGTTCGACAACGCGGTGAGCGTGTCGTCGCGGATCCCCGGAGCGCGCCTCGTCTCGCTCGACAGCCGCAACCACATCCTTCTGGCCGACGAGCCGGCTTGGCGCGTGTTCATCGACGAGGTGTCGGCGTTCCTCGAGCCCGAGCGTCGGGCCCGCGACGAACGAACGACTGATCGGCCCACCGAGGAGCTCTCACCTCGCGAGCTCGACATCCTTCGGCTGGCCGCCGAGGGCCGGACGAACGACGAGATCGCCATCGCGCTCACCCTGAGCGTCCGGACAGTGGAGCGTCACCTCTCGAATACCTACGCGAAGCTCGGGTTGAGCGGCCGCGTCGCGCGCGCCGCCGCTGTCGCGGCGTACCTAAAACATCAGGTCTGATCGCCGCCTGCGTGTCAGCCGCCATCGGCGGCGAAAGTTCGCACGCTCGATTGGGTAGTGGCACGGTTCCGCCGAGCGCGTCGCCTCGCGTACGGTCCGCCCAGCTGTCCTGACGGACAGCGCGGAGGTGTGTGATGAACGCAACCGTGCTCGCGGAAACCGAGGCTCGCTTCAAGGCCGATCCGTCAACGGCGCGATCGAAGCCAACGGTAACGGCGTCCCTGGTGAATGGGCGGGCGTGCCTGTCGGCGGGTCCCTTCAACTGGGACGCCGATCTGCCACTCACCCTTGGCGGTCAGAACCTCGCACCCAGTCCGACGGCGTACCTGCTCGGAGCGCTCGCCGGGTGCGCGGTCGCTTTCCTCAACGACACGCTGGCGCCTCAGTTCGAAGTCGACATCGTCGACGTGACCGCCGTTGCGCGATGCTCGTCTGACGCGCGCGGCCTGCTGGCGATCGACGGCGTTGCCCCCGATCTCGCGGATCTCGCGCTCGAGATCCGGGTCTCGTCGCCATCGCCTGAGGATCGCGTCGCGGCGATGCTCGCCGCGTGGCGCGAGCGCTGCCCGATCTACCTGGCGCTGATGAAGTCGCAGTCCGTCACGTTGACGATCGCCGGCGGTGCGCCGGCCGGTTGAGCTCCGGCGCGGGCTACCCCGCGCGTTTGGACGATGGCTTCGATCTCTGCCGCTGCTTTGCGGCCTCGACACTGGTGCGGAGCGCGTCCATCAGATCGCTGATGTCAGAGACGGCAGACGACGGGATGACGGGCGCTGGGGCCGCTGGCGACTTGCTCCGGAGCAATGTCAGGAGCTCTTCGCGGTACGCGTCCGCATGGGTCGTGGGCGACCACGCTGTCGCCATCGCGTCGATGAGCTGACGGGCCATCTTCACCTCGCGCTCCGATACCGCGACGTCGGCCGGTCGCACGCCAAATTCCGCGGGGTTTCGCACCTCGTCGCCGAAGAACAGTGTCTCGAGGGCGAGAGTGGTCTCCAGCGGTCGGATCGCGACGAGGTGCGGCTTGGTCCGCAGAACGAAGCGTCCGATCCCGACCATGCCCGCGCTCTGCAGAGCCTTGAGCAGGAGGACGTAGGGCTTCTCGGCGCCCATCCTGCGCACGGGCGCGACGTGATAGCTCTTCTCGTAGAAGACCGGGTCGATCTCGGCCAGCTGCACGAATTCCTCGAGCTCGATCGTGCGGCTCCGCTCGGGCGCGAGTGAGACGAATTCCTCGTCAGTGATCGTGACGAGGTCACCTTCAGGGAGCTCGACTCCCCGTACCATTTCATCCGCTTCGATCGGTTGGGCACCTCGTGCAGATTCACGAACACTCTCACGTGCGGACCTGGTCGCCGGGAGTGACTCGGCTTGGGAATCACCAGAGCGCGGCGCGAACGCCGGATCCGGCGCGAACGTCGCTGCCTCGTCGGCTCGCGTGACTCGCTCGTAGCGGACACGCTTCCCGGTGCGCCGGTCGTACAGATGGAAACGAACGTCCTTCGGCTGCGTTGCCGGATAGAGCCTCACTGGGATGTTGACGAGTCCGAAGGTGATGCTCCCAGACCACACCGCTTGACCCATATGGCGCGCCACGCTCCCTTTGAAGTCCGCTGCCTAATTGTCGCTCACGCACCACGCACGGCCAGCGGCACGGACGCGAGCGAGAATATCGTCGTGAAAGTCGAGGCCCGGACCGCGGCGGCGCCGGATTCGTTCGAGAGCCTCGCCGAGCGGCACCGCCGCGAACTCCAGGTCCACTGCTATCGGATGCTCGGCTCGATCCATGACGCCGAGGACGTCGTCCAAGAGGCGCTACTCCGCGCGTGGCGCGGGCTCGACGGATTCGAAGGACGCACGTCGTTTCGTGGCTGGCTCTACCGGATCGCGACGAATGCCTGTCTCACCGCGCTCTCGCGTCGCGCGCATGGACGCGTCCTGCCGGAAGACGAAGGCCCTCCGGTCGCCTTTGCGCCGCTTGGCAGCCCGAGCAGCGACGTCGCGTGGCTCGAACCGTATCCGGATTCGGCGCTCGAGGGCATCCCGGATGACGCGCCAGGTCCGGACGCGCGATACGAGATGCGTGAAGCGGTGCAGCTCGCGTTCGTCGCGGCCCTTCAAGAGCTGCCACCTCGTCAGCGCGCGGCGCTCCTCCTGCGCGACGTATTGGGGCTGTCAGCTGCCGAGGCGAGCGCGACCCTCGATGCGTCGGTCGCGTCGACGAACAGCGCGCTGCAGCGCGCACGGGCGACGCTCAAGCAGCGGTCATCGGATCGTCGCGACACGTTGCCCGTTTCCGACGAGCGCCAGCGCAGCCTGCTCGTGCGCTATGTGAAGACCTGGGAGGAGCGCGATATCGACGGCTTCGTCGCGCTGCTCAAGGAGGACGCGGCCTGGAGCATGCCACCGTGGCGTCAGTGGTATGTCGGCCGGCCGAACATCCGCGCATTCATGGGATGGGCGTGGAGGAGTCGCCGCCGGCAGCTCCTCCTGCCCATTGCGACGAACGGCCAACACGGCTTCGCGTACTACCGTGCCGAGGCCGAGGGGTCGGAGTGGCAGGCCTTCGCGATCCAGGTGGTCACGCTTCGGGGCGACGCGATCGCCGCGATCACGAACTTCGTTGACGCCGACCTCTTCAGGCCGTTCGGTCTCCCGAGGGCGCTCCCGGCCGACTACCGCCCAGACCGATGAGTTTCGACCCGAACGCGGGTCGTTATCGGCAGGAGGTAGTCCACATGGCACCAACCGCCGTCACCCCGAGCCCGGGCTTCATCTCGATCCAGGTCAGCGACGTAAAACGCTCGGCCGAGTTCTACGAGCAGCACCTCGGCGCCGTCCGCGACACCTTCGACTTCGGCCCAGACGCCGTCGCGTACGTCGGCTGGCCGACCTTCGGCCTGAGCGCGGCGCGCCGACCAGGTCAGTCCGGGCCATCGCCCGACACGACCACCATCCAGCTCTGGTGGCGGGCGAGCGACGCGCAGGCGCTCTTCGACAAGGTGAAGGCCGCTGGCGTCCGCATCCACGCTGAGCCGTTCGACGGCCCTTTCGGCCGGACATTCACCATGGCCGACCCCGACGGCTACCGGATCACGGTGTACGAGAAGGACCAGCCGCTGTTCTGGCCGCCCAAGGCGCGCTGACCGACAGACGCGTCGGGTGTTGTCGTCAGGTCGAGCTGCTTCGTCCGTCTTTTGGTGATGGAGCAGCATGGCGTCGTGGAACCGCGGGGGCCGACTTTCAATCCTGCGTTCGCCCCGCTCGACCGTGTCGTCGTCGGTTGGGTCATTGGTCTCGTGGCGATCACGGGCCTGGGCATGCTGCCGCTCTACTTCTATCAGCTGGATCTGAGCACGCTTACTTTTTCGACGCCAGTGCCGATCGTCGTGGGCATTGGGATCGAGCTGACGGCGTACGCGCCGACGCTCGCCGCGCTTCTGGCCGTGTGGCTCATCCCCGGCGGCGGTGGCGTGCGCAATCTCTTGCGGCCGATCGCACGCTGGCGCGTCGGCGTTGGCTGGTACGTGATCGCTTTGGCCGGCCCCACCGGACTCTTCCTCATCGGCGACCTCACCCGGCTCATCCTCGGCCTTCCGCTGCCCGCGATACCGTTCACGTTTCCCGAGTTGGCGTCGTTCAGCTTGCTTGTCGGCGCCCTGATCGCGGGATCGTTCGGCGAAGAGGTTGGCTGGCGCGGACTCGGCCAGCCACGCCTTCAGACGCGCTTCGGCGCGCTCACTGCCGCGGTCATCGTGGGCATCCTCTGGAGCGCGTGGCATCTGTGGCCGGTGCTCGCGCCGGGCGGTCTCGGTTCGACCGAAGCCTCAGATGTCGTCCTGACCTTTGTCCGGCTCATCGCGATGGCGATCGTGTATGCGTGGCTCTACAACAGCACCGGCGGGAGCCTCCTGATCGTCATGCTCGCGCACGCCGGGCACAACATCGCGGTGCGACTCGTCCCCCTCGACGCCACGCTGCAGCATGGCGATCCGATCGTGACACTGCTGTACGGCCTGGCCGCGGCGATCGTTGTCGCACTGACTGGGCCCCGGTGGCTCAGCCGCGACACCCGGGCCTTACTGACCCGCGGACCGTCGAGATTCCGTTGATCGACTAGAGGCGAGGCGGGTTATCGCTGTGGATAAGGACGCCGTCCGGCTTGAGAACGCGGCGCTCCTGGCGCGCGATCTCCGCTCGCACTCGATCGTGATCGCGCCGCCGTGGATACGCCTTGCGGAACTCGGGCGACCCGAAGAGGCGACTGTCCTGAACGCCGTCGAACGAAGCGTCGGCGAGGAAGTCGAGCGCGCCGGGCTGACCGAGATCGACGCGATGGTGCTCGAAGCGCTCGTCCTCGAGATCGCCGCTGTCGACGGCGACCGGCTCGGCGCCCAGCTCGAGCGCGAGGCGTGCGAACCATGGCTCGAAGAGCGCGGTACGCTTTCCCGTCGTCGGCGATCGAGGATCCCTTCGAGCTCGGGCTCGCTTTCCATTTTGCGCGCGAGCGCGTAGCCCTCGTCCAGGCGCGCGAGCGCATGCGCGAGGAGCGCTCGCTCCGCACGAGCTCGTGGCAGACGTCCCAGACGGTCGAACATCGTGTCGTCCACTACCGTGAGTCCGTGCCGGATTCTCCCGCGAAGGGCCCGTCCCACGAGGAGCTGGTGCGCATTTACGCACAGCCGAAGACGATCGCGGTGGTCGGCGCCTCGAGCACGGTCGGCAAGCCCGCGCACGACAAGCCGCGCTACCTCCAGTCGCAGGGATATCGGATCGTTCCGGTGAATCCGCACGGCGGCGAGATCCTCGGCGAGCATGTGTTCGCATCGCTGCGCGATGTGAACATGCCGATCGACATCGTCGACGTGTTCCGTCCCCCTGCCGAGGCCGAGGCCGTCGCGCGCGATGCGGTCGCAGTCGGCGCGAAGGTCGTCTGGTTCCAACCGGGAACGGACACGGACGTGGCGGCGGCCGTGGCGACGAAAGGGGGCCTCACGGTCATCAGGCGTCGCTGCATGGCTGTCACGCACGGCCTCCTCGGCCTCGGGCCTGGACCACATGCGCGGGTGAAGAGCTAGCGCCGGTGAAGCTGACCGTCAGTCGGCAGAGACCGATGTCGATCACCTCACCGGCGGCGATCCGTTTGGGTGCGTTGAGTCTCGTTCCATCGACCCAGGTGCCGCCCATGCTCCCGAGATCGCTCAGCCAGTAGCCGCCCTGCCGGTACGCGATGCGTGCGTGGCGGCGCGACACCGAAAGATCGTCCAACCGGATCGTGTTCTCCTGACCGCGCCCGATGGTGGCCGACGCCTTCGCGACCGCGAACGTCGCCGCCGATGTGGCCAACGTAAGGACCAGCGCATCCCCGATGCGATCGGGTGCGGGGTTCGGGGGGACATCGGGCACCGGTGCGGTCGACGGCTCAGGGAGAGTTGCTGGCTGCTCGGGAGGCGAAGCTGCGATTTCGGGAGTCCGAGGTGGAGCTGACGCTTCGGGTTCCCCAGCTCTGACCGGAGCCTCGGCGACGGCCTCGAGGAGCGCTCGGATCTCCGCGACTTCGTCCGGGGCAGGAGTGGCCTCAACTGACGCGGGTTCGCGGGAAGGCGCCGTTTCCAGAGGTGGTGGCCGGTCTGCGGTCGGTTGCCGGGTGGTCTCCGCCGGCGCCTGCGTGCTCGGTCCGAGCAGCCGCTTCAGATTCTCGAAGAACTTCATTTCGTCGCCACCTTCTCGCTCGCGCGCGCGAGCACGTCGATGGTCCCGTCGACGCCGCGGAAGCGATCGACCGTCTCCGGCCGCTCGCCACCGATCTCGGAGCGCGCGGTGAGGCGGTACATCTCCGCCGCGCCCTGGAAGATGAGCGGCGTGAGCCCGACATCCTCGAAGGTGCGCGCGATCTCCTCCATCTCGGCGATCCACCGGTGCGCTTTGCCGGACATCGCGGGAACGGCATCGGCCATGCGTTTCGCCTGCGTCGCCTGGCTGTCGCGCAGCTCGGCGACGAGCGTGTCGTACACGCCGAGCTTGCGCGCCGCGACGAGCAGCTCCGTCGCGATCGCGGTCGTTCCCTTCGTGAGTGCGGCGTAGCACATCTTCACCGCCGAGGCCTCACCGACGTCGTCACCGAGGAGCCGCACGTCGAGGCCCGCATCCCCGAGCGCGCCGAAAAGGGCGCGATCGGGACCGGACGCGTAGACGCGTGGGCTCGGCGCGTCGCGCGGTGGGCCTCCGACGATGCCCGCGTCGACGAAGCCGCTGCCCGTGGGCGTGATGACCGCCGCGACCTCGCGCGCCGTGCGCGGCGCGATCGCATTGCAGTCGACATAGGTGAGGCGCGCGCGTGTCGCGCGCAACGCGGCGGCGACGTCGCGCGCCACCGGGAGCGCCTGCGCCGGCGGCACGATCGATAGGAGCAGCTCGGACTCGCGAACGAGCAAGTCCAGCGTCGGCACGTCGGTGAAGCCCGCCGTGCGGGCGAGCACACGCGTGCGCTCGGAACGTCCCGCAAGGCACGTGAGTACGCGTACACCGCCGCTCGCCAGGAGAGCGCCGACCGCCTGCCCCATGTCACCCGGACTGATGAGCGCGACGGACCTCATCACGAGAATCCTAGGCGCGGCGCGCCCCTAACGGTCGGCGAGCGACCACGCGACGATGTCGGACAGGCTCGGCTGAAGTCCGTAATACCCGAATCCGAGATCGCCGATGCCCGTCACCAGAGCCTGGGGCGCCCCGTCGAGCGGCGCGTACCAGACTTCAAGCGCGTGACGATCTACTCCTGGCGCGCGGCAAAGGAGGAGCGCCGCGCGCGCATCCGCCGACCAGCGCACACCTTCGGTGATGAGACCAGGGCAAGTGAGGCTCGCACGACCGCTTGGCGACTCGAGTATCGCGACGCGCCGTGCCGCGGGCCCCACGCCGCGGAAGTAATCGGAGCTCGCCCCGATGCCCTCAGCTGGACCTTCGATCCACGCGAGTCGCGCCGGCGTCCCGAAGATCGGCTGCCACGCGGGCGCGATCGCCGCCCTCGCGCCGCCTCCGATCTGCCCGAGGTCGCCGGCGACGATACGCCGCGTTCCGTCGCGCTCGAGGACGACGACCTGCTTGTTGCCCCAGGTCTCGCGACCGCCGCCGCTGACAAAGGCGAGTCTGCCGTCAACGCTCCACTGTGCCCAGTTACGCGACCCCAGTGTCGTTCCAAGATTCACCTTCGCACGCGTATGCACGTCGACGACATACAGGGTCGTTGCGGCGCCGTCCGCCGCCAGTGAGTTGCTTGTCGTTGCGAGCTCCCAGAACGACACGCGTCCGTCAAATGACCACTTGAGCCCGTACAGGAACGACAGCGCGTTGCTCGAGTCGAAGATCTTCGTGAGGGCGCCGCGCCGGTCGAGATGCCACAACGTGTTGCGCGTCGACGGTTCGAGCGCCGGGACGGGACCGGCGCGCGGCTCGTTCCGGACGATCACGAGCTCGAGGCCATCGGGGCTCCAGGCGTAGCTACCCGCGCCCCAGTCGGCGGGAAGCAGCATCTGCACCCCACTGCTGCCGCGATCGACGTACACCGCATTGTCTCCACCGACACCGGTGAACGCACATGTCCCGCGGATGCTGACCGCCGCGAAGCTGCCTCCCGGGCACCTTGGCTCGGTCGCGCCATCCCAGTGGAGCAGGGTGATCCCGCCGTGCCGCCCGAGCACGTAGGGTCCATTCGCAGTCTCAATCGACAGCGTCGACATTCCCCATACCCGCGCGAGCGCGCCGGTCGCGCCGTCGTAGCGGTAGATCCCGTCGTCGGCGCCCCACACGTACAGCACTCCGGCGTCCGCGACAGCACCGGCGCTGAGCGGCGCGGGACCCGGCGGCGGCGCGGTCGGTGACACTACCGCTGACGGCGGCGCCGCCGAGACGGCAGGCGAAGGAACCGAACGTGTCGACGCGGTCGCGGACGCCGTCGCGGCCACCAGCTCCGCGTGCGATCCCGTGCCGCCGCAGGCCGCGGCCAAAAGGCTGACGACGCAAGCGATCCGAAGGCCGCGCATCCGAGTCAGCGTGCTCTCCGTTAGATCGCTCCGCATCCGAGTTCGCGCGCGCTAACTCGTAGTCGTTCGCTCAACGTGACGCGGCCGATGAGACCGATGACTCGAACATGTGTATGATATGTGCATGTTGACCGAGCGCCTGCAGGTGCTTCTGAGCCGGGCCCAGCGAACTCGCCTTGAGGCCGAAGCGAAGCGTCGCCGCACCTCCGTGGGTGCGCTCGTCCGCGAGGCGGTCGATGCTCGTCTCCACAGCGTCCCGTTGGAGAAGCGCCGACGCGCGATCGCAGAGATCAAGGCGATGAGCGGGGGCCGTTACCTGACCACCGCCACGCTTGAGCGGATCGTCGACGAGGAACGTGAACGGCCGCTTCAACGGATCGGGCGGCGCGCGCGCCGTTGACCTTCCTGATCGATGCGAACGTCATCGTCTACGCCGCCGTGCCATCGAAGTACCGCGACGCCTGCCTCGAGATCCTCGAGGCCGTGGCGGAGGGCAAAGCCGAGGGGCGGGTTTCGACCGCCATCATCGAGGAGGTCTGGCACATCGAACTCTCTGGGCGTGCGGGCGCGATCGATGGACTCGCGCGACAAACGTGCTTGGCATTCTCGCCGCTGCTCCCCGTGAACGATCAGATCATCGGAAGGGCCCTCGATCTCGAGGCGCGGCGACTTGGCGCGAACGATCGCATCCACGTCGCGACCGCTCTCGCCAACGACATCGACACGATCGTTTCAGCCGACGCTGAGCTTCGCCTGAGGTCTTGGTTCAGCGCGCATCCGTGACCCCGATGCGTGGGCAGAGCGACGAGAGCACGCACTGCGAGCAGTGGGGCCGTCGCGCGATGCAGACCTCGCGCCCGTGCCGGATCAGATGCATGTGTAACGCGTACATCGCGCCCGGCGGCACGGACGCCTGCAGCTCCTCTTGCGCGACGACCGCGTCGGCGCGCTCGTCGACGAGGCCGAGCCGACGTGCGACGCGATGCACATGCGTATCGACCGGGAAGTACGCACGGTCGAGCGAGAAGAGCAGGACGCACGCGGCGGTCTTCGGCCCGACGCCGGGGAGCGATACGAGCAGATCCCACAGCGCCCTCGAACGCATGCGCGAAAGCGCTCGCTCGTCGAGTGCGCCGAGCCGACGTGCGACGCGATGCACATGCGTATCGACCGGGAAGTACGCACGGTCGAGCGAGAAGAGCAGGACGCACGCGGCGGTCTTCGGCCCGACGCCGGGGAGCGATACGAGCAGATCCCACAGCGCCCTCGAACGCATGCGCGAAAGCGCTCGCTCGTCGAGTGCGAGGCCGCGCTCGCGAAGCGCGCGAAGGATCCCGCGGATGCGAACGGCCTTCGTCGGTCCGAGACCACCACGGTGTATCGCCCGCGCGATCGCCGGCAGCGGCGCGTCGGCTACGTCGTCCCACGACGGGAAGCGCGCGCGCAGATCGGCATAAGCGCGGTCGCGGTTCGTGTCACTGGTGTGCTGCGAGAGCACGGTCAGGATGAGCTCGTCGAGCGGCGGCAGGCGGCGCGGCGCCGGTGGCGCGCCATAGAGCTTGCGCAGACGGAGCGCGATGGCGCGAAGACGTCGCTGCACGTGAACGAGTATCTAGCCCGCAGTCTCCGCAGCGATCAGATCCAGGCTCAGGCACGACCAGCCGAAATCCGTCGCGCCGTAACCCTCAGCCGTGAACGGGTCGTAGAACTCGCGGATCCCGCCGCGCGCCTGCATCGCGACGGTGCGGCGTGCGAGCTCGCTCGCGATGTCGTCGAAGCCATGCGCGCGAAGCCCCCAATACAGGTACCAGTTGACGTTCACCCAGGTCGGGCCGCGCCAGGTCGTCTTCGTCTGCCACGCTGGGTCGAAGCTCACTTCGTTCGCGGCCACGCTCGGCACTGGATACGGAAGCCAGAATTCCCGCTCGTTCAGCAGGTGCTCGTGTACGACGCGCTTCGCGACTCGCGCGTCGAGATCCGGAAGGATCAGCGGGAACAGCGACGTGAATGTGAGCACCTTCGCCGGCTCCTCCGCCTTGCCGGAAAGGTCCCAGAACACGCCGGCCTCCTCGTCCCAGCACTTGCTCATCAGCGCGCCCTGCGTTCGTTTCGACTCGCGCTCGAAACGGTCGGCGTCGGGCGCGCCCACGGCGCGCGAGAGCTTCGCGAGAGCGCGAAGGCCGTCGGCATAGATCGAGTTCATCATCACGTCCTCGAACAGGAACACGTCGAGGAGCGGCTGCGCCTCCGGGGCGGCGTCCCTGTACGCGTCGAACAGGCGCTTCATCGAGCGCCGGAGGGTCGGCAGCGTGTCCGCCGGCGGCTCGTACGGGATGCCCATCGCCTTGTCGTATTTGGGGCTCGCGTCGAGGCCAGACTCGTCGGGCTGGATGACGGCGACCAGGCCGTCGTTGTCCGGGTCGCGCACGCGGGCGAGCCAGTCGAAGAACCGGACCATGGGCGGGAGCATCTCGCGCACGAAGGCGGTGTCGCCCGTCGCCTCGAAGATCCGCTCGACCGCGCGCGCGACGACCGGCGGCTGGATCGTCGCCGTGTAATACGGGTGCCCGAGGCGGATCGAGTATTCCCGCTCCACCCAGTGCGCGTGCGCCTCGCGCTCCCACAGCAGCATGTGCGCGATGAAGCCGTCGGGCTGAGCGCCCTGCATCAGGCAGCGCAGCTCCTGTTTCGAGAGCTCGGGGTCGACGTGCAGGAGGGCGATGGCGTGGAACGCGCTGTCCCAGAACCACTGGAAGGGGTAATGGGTCGGGGACGGGCATACGAAGTCGTAACGCATGCCGTCCCAGTCGGAGATGCCGGACTGGCGGTTGCTTCTCAGCACGCGGCGCGCGTCGGCCGCGACCCGCGCCGCCTCAGCCGGGTCGATGCCTCTCCCCGTGACGGTCACGGCGGAGCATCAGCGCCAACATTCATCTCGCGTACTGTCGCCCAACTCGCCGCGTCAAGCCAGCGCGCGGCGCGCGAGGTACTGTACGAGTCCGCATAGGAGGTGTGCCATGGTGCGATTCACGCGGCCGTTAGCCGCGATTGCGTTCGCTTTCTCGATCGTGATTACGGCCTGCGCGCAAACCGGGGGGACGCCGACGCCGTCGGGGTCAGCGGCAGGGTCAGCGGCAGCCGGCGGCACGATCACCGTTACGTCGCTCTGGGGCGGGAGCGAGCAGGCATCGTTCCAAAAGGTGCTCGACGCCTTCAAAGCCAAAACCGGAATCACCGCCAACTACGAATCCGTCCGCGATAACTACTCGACGATCCTTCAGACGCGCATCTCCGGCGGCAATCCGCCGGACGTCGCGATCATGCCGGGCATCGGGTTCCTGCGTCAGTTCGCACGGCAGGGATCCCTCAAGAAGATCGCCGACCTCGGCATCGACGTGAACGCGCTGAAGGCCAACTACCCGCCGGGCATCCTCGAGATCGGTCAGGTCGATGCGACGCAATACGCGATCATGGTGAAGTTCAACAGCAAGAGCACCATGTGGTTCCGACCTGACAAGTTCAAGACGCTTGGCGTCACGGCCCCGACCGACTTCGCCGGCTTCACGAAGCTGCTCGCCGACATCAAGGCCAAGGGCACGACACCGATGGGTCTCGGCGCGGCTGACTCGTGGACGCTGACCGACTGGTTCGAGAACATCTATGCGAAGCAGGCCGGTCCCGACAAATACGACCAGCTCTTCAGCGGCAAGCTGCCGTGGACCGACTCGTCCGTCACCGCCGCCGTGGACACGATGAAGTCGGCGATCAAAGACGAGTACGTCGCGGGCGGCATCACCGCCGCTCTCGGACGCAGCTTCACCGATGCAATCGGCCAGGCCTTCAGTACAACCGGGCAGGCCGTCATCTACTACGAAGGCGGATTCGTCGGCGGCATCGCGACCGGCCAGACGAATACGGCCCTCAAAGTCGGTGAGACGATCGACTGGTTCGACTTCCCGGCCGTCGGCAGCGGCAAGACCGTGACCATCGGCGGCGACGTGATCGCCGCCTTTACGAGCAAGCCGGGCGTGAAAGAGTTCATCAACTACATGACCACGGCCGATTCGGGATCCGTGTGGGCCGGTACGGGCGCGATCATCTCGCCCATCAAGGCCGTCCCAGCGACCGCGTATCCGAACGACCTCGCAAAGCGCGAAGCGGCACAGGTCGCAAACGCCAGCGCGGTCCGTTTCGACGGCTCCGACCTGTTGCCCTCCGGTGGCGGGGACAACCTCGGCGCGGCGCTACAGAACGCGATCCAGGGCAAGACCGTCGACTGGGCGGCGTTCGAAACGGCGATGGCGGCGAAATGGAAGGCGGAAAAGTAAGCAGCGCCTCGAGCTGAATCCACGGAGCGGGCGGGCGCGCAGGACCGCCCGCCCGCTCCACGAACGAACGGAGACAGATGGGCGTCGCGCCGCAAGGGTTAGAGCTGACTCGCGATTACCGCTCGCTAGCGGGCGGTCGCACGGCCGCGCGCCGCGCGCGTGGCCCGGAGAGCCCGAGATGGGGCGTAACGCTCCTCTTCCTGGCGCCCGCGGGTCTTCTGCTCCTTGTCTTCCTGGTCTACCCAGCTCTGTATACCGTCCTGCTCAGCTTCAACCGCGGACGTAATGGCATCTTCGAGAAGTGGGTCGGCCTCGATAACTACACCCGCCTCTTCGCCGACCCGGACTTCATCAACCTCTCGACGTTCCCGCCGTCGGGAGCGCTCTGGAACAACCTTCTCTGGATCGTCTTCTACGTGAGCATCGTCATCTTCCTCGGCCTCATCATCGCCGTCGTCGCGGCACGGGTTCGCTATGAGTCGGTCGTCAAGGCGATCGTGTTCATTCCCATGTCGATCGCGGCGACGGCCCTCGCCGTCATCTGGAAGTTCGTCTACTCACCGGACGCCAATATCGGTCTGCTCAACGCCATCCTCGGCTCTGTCGGCGTCGCCCCTATCTCCTGGCTGGGCGATCCGGGGATCGTCAATTTCGCGCTCATCGGGGTCGGGATCTGGGGTTCGGTCGGGTTCGCGACGGTCATTCTGTCGGCGGCGGTGAAGAGCATCCCAGCAGAAGTCATCGAGTCGGCCCGCGTCGAAGGGGCCACCGAGCGGCAGATCTTCTTCCGGATGATCCTGCCGATGGTCAGCCTGCCCATGTCGGTGCTGGCCGTCACGCTCGTCGTCAACGTCATCAAGCTCTTCGATCTCATCTACGTGATGACTCGCGGCGGGCCCGGCACGTCGAGTCAGGTGATCGCCTTCACGATGTTCATTCAGGCTTTCGAGGCAGGGCAGTACGGCTACGGGTCAGCGGTCGCGGTCACGATGCTCGTCCTCCTCGTCCCGATCCTTATCTTCAACGTGCGGCGCTTCCGCACCTCGTCCGTCACGTGAGCGTCCTGGCCGGGGGCGTGGTCCACGCGAGGCCGACCCCCGCCGGGCGGATCGTCGCGGCGCTCAACCGCACGGTCATCCATGTCGGCCTCGCGCTCATCGGCCTCATCTGGCTGGTCCCTACGCTCGGGCTGCTCGTCACCTCCTTCAGGCCGCGGTCGGACATCCAGTCCACAGGTTGGTGGGACATCTTCAACCTGCACCTCACCGCCGAGAACTACCGACAGGTGCTCGAAGCGCAGGGGATGCTCCAGGCGTTCGCGAACACGGTCTTCATCGCGGTCCCCTCGACCCTGCTCCCGCTGGGCATCTGCGCGCTCGCCGCCTATGCCTTCTCTTGGATGCGCTTCCCGTTCCGGGACACCCTCTTCCTCATCGTCGTTGGCCTCCTCATGGTGCCCGTGCAGGTGGCCTTCATTCCGGTGCTCACGGGCTTCCGGGAGCTGGTCCCGGGCCTCGAGCTGACGAAGGGCTACGGCGCGGTGTGGCTCGCGCACACCGCCTTCGCGCTGCCCTTCGGGATCTTCCTCTTGCGGAACTTCTTCATCACGCTGCCACCCGACATGATCGAAGCGGCGCGGATCGACGGGGCGTCCGATGCGTGGATCTTCCGAAAGATCGTCGTGCCCGTGTCGGTGCCCGCCATCGCCGCGTACGGCATCTTCCAGTTCCTGTGGGTCTGGAACGATCTGCTCATGGCGCTCGTGTTCGTGCAGGACGCGAGCAAGTTCCCGATGACCCGCGCGATCCAGAACCTGCTCAGCCAGTACGGCACCGAGTGGCACCTGCTCGCCGCGGGCGCCTTCCTGCTGATGATCGTTCCCCTGATCGTTTTCTTCAGCCTGCAGCGTTACTTCGTGCAGGGCCTGCTCGCCGGCTCCATCAAGTAAAGACCGGCCGCGCAGCAGGCTCCCTTAGGGCCGAGCCTTTCGTCGGATCGTCCGCGTGAGCCGCTTCAGCGGAAGCTCGCTGTGTTCCTGAACGTACTCCTTCACGATCCCGTCGATGCCGTGTCCCTTGGCCAGACCCGACTCGTGCATGTACCAGTGGTGTTCCGTGATCCACAGGTAGAGATCGGCCTCGGTGCGGTGCGGGAAGTCCCGCAGCGCGTCCTCGTTCCGGATCGCTTGGACCGTCGGAAGATAGACGCGGTCGTACCAGCTCGCGACAGCCTCGGGGTACGGGATCTCGCGCTTCTGCTCGACCCCCAGGTACCACTGATGCGTCGCGATGTGCTGGTAGAGCTTCTCGTATTGACCCGCGAGGGTGAGCTCGATGCGCGCGCCGGGTCGCAGCCGGCTGATCCCCGTTGCCTCGTGGAATCTCACGGCATCCTCGTTGCGGATCCATTCGAAGAGGTCTTCGATCGAGGTGACCGGCGCAGGTGATTCCACCTCGATGACGCGCGCGTCGACGAAGACCTGACCTCGCTCCCGCGCCACCGAGACACGGTGGTTGCCGTCCTTCACGAAGTAGGTGTCGCCGATCTTGTACAGCTCGATCGGGGGCAGCTCGACATGCGTGAGGTGGGCGGTGTCGATGCTCTCCCACCGTCCTCGCGTGCGGGCCTGACGCGGCAGGAACGCACGGTCGAAGTCGCGGTAGCGGCCGACGCTACCGACGATCTGGTCGATCTCCACCTCGCGCACGCCAGCGTCGTGCTGGAGGTGGGCGTGGAGCTGTTTCCGCACCTCGTCGAACGCGAGCAGGGCGTCGTCCGACCGGAGGAGCCATTTCGCGATACCGCGCCAGAAGGCCTTGCGGCGCACGCGCAGGAAGTCGCTGTGTGCGGTGTTAGCGACCTGCATCGAGCTCGATCTCACGGGCGCCGTAGACGTTGATCACCGTCGTGTCGTGATACCGCGTGCGGGTCGTCGTTCTCCGGTCGTACACGTGCGAGTGGCCGTGCAGGTGGTAGCGCGGCCGGAACATTCGCAGGAACCACCTGAGCGCACCGAATCCGCGGTGCGCGAGGTCAGGCAGATCGTGGATACCGCGTGGAGGCGCGTGGGTCACGAGCACGTCGAGGTAGCGACCTCGCGCGACCCTGTTCACGATGAGCCTCGGGACCATGCGCAGCAGGGCTGACCATGTCTCACCCTCGGTGAGCTGGTAGGGCCCGTTGCTGTACCGGCCCGAGCCACCCAGACCGCCGACGAGCAGGCCGCCGATGTCCCGCACCCGGCCGTGCAGGTCGATCCCGCGCCACCAGACACCGATCTGGGGATCATCCATTTGCTCGGGCGGAATGTCGTGATTCCCGTGCACGGCGAACAGCGGCGCGCCGAGCTGCGTCGCGAGATAGTCGAGATAGTCGTACGGAAGGTCCCCGCAACCGAGCACCAGGTCGATGTGTCCATAGCGATCGGGTAGCGACGACTGATAGGCCTTCTCGTCCACCTCGTCGCTCACCGCCAGCACCCGCATTCCCTGAGTCTCTCACTCGCGACATCGGGGAACGAACGCTCGGCGCTGGTCGACCTCGGGCGGCAGCTGCTCGGCCGCGCCGTCCGATCTCATCCGCGCGCGCGCATCACTCCGAGGAATTTCGGCTGCTCGTTCTCCGAGACGACCTGCACGATCCTCAGCTCGCCGTCGAACAGTGCGAGCGTGTAGGTCGCGTCGAACTCGTACAGCGGCCGATCGCCGTCACCGTGCAGGGCCCAGCGCACGCGAGCGACCGCGACCTGGGGTGACACGCCGCTGACGCGCAGCTCGCGTATCGCCGCGCCGCGAACGTCCATCGCCCGATACATCTCGAGGATGCGCTCGATCACGGCCGTCCACGCCTCACGGGATGGGACGGCCAGAAGACGGACGCCGCCGTCGTACGTGATCACGTGCGCGGGGTAGCCGTAGCGATCGGCCACCGCGTCCTTGTCCAGACGCTGGAACGCCGACGCGTAGCCGTCGAGGAACGCCCTCACCTGCTCCGCATTGATACCCGGTGCCGTCACGGTCCGAGCCTAGTGGGAATGCCCTGGGCCGGTGGGCGCGTTCGATAGAGTGAGCAGGTGGCAGGCGACGAGTTCGAAGCCGAGGCGCTCCGCCATCTCGACGCGCTCTATCGGACCGCGCTGCGCATGACGCGGTCGGAGGCCGATGCGGAGGACCTCGTGCAGGAGACCTACATCAGGGCGTTCCGGTTCCGGGAGCAGTTCACGCTCGGCACGAACATGAAGGCCTGGCTCTTTCGCATCCTCACGAACACGTTCATCAATACCTATCGGCGCAAGGCCGCCCAGCCCGAGGTCACCGACCTCGAGGGCGTCGACGAGTTCTCGCTCTACCGCCGGATGGCCGACGACCGTGCCGCCTCCTCATCGCCCGATCCCGAGACGGAGCTGCTGAACCGCGTGGTCGATACCGAAGTGACCGACGCGCTCGAGGAGCTGCCGGAGAAGTTCCGCACCGCCGTCCTGCTCGACGTCGAGGGCTTCTCCTATAAGGAGATCGCGGAGATGCTCAGCATCCCGATCGGGACGGTGATGTCGCGACTGCATCGAGGTCGGAAGTTCCTCCAGAAGCGGCTGTACGACCTCGCCCGTGAGCGCGGGATCGCTGCCGTGCGGACGCCGCAGAAGGGTTAGGGGACGATGAACTGCAACGACTGCGTGGAGCGGCTCTACGCCTTCCTCGACCTCGAGCTCGACGAGAAGGAGCTCGCTCAGGTGCGCGCGCACGTCGCCGGATGTGACGACTGCGGCGATCAGTTGGGCCTCGAGGCGCGGTTCCTCGACCGTCTTCGCGACTGCTGCACCTCCGACGTCGCCCCGACGCTGCTCCGCGAGCGCGTCATCCTGAAGATCCGAGGCGCGAGTCCGCCGGCGAGCTGAGACCACTCATGTGTTGACATTTGCGACGTGAATGTGTCTATATAACGAACAATGCGTGGCCAAGAGGAGGTGATTCACTAATGCCGGCGAAGAAGAAGGCTGCAAAGAAGTCCAAGAAGAGCAAGAAGAAGTAAGTGTTGAGCGCGACGAGCGATCGTCGCGCTTGTTAATTCCGATCTGGCACCTTTCGCGAACCCACCGATCCGCGTAGGCCTCGCGGATCGGTTTCTTTTTACCCGATGCTCACCGTAGAGTCGGGTCATCGATTCGAAACGTGCGATGCCGCCGCTCCGCTGGCCCGCGATCCTCGCGGGTGTCGCCCTCGCCGTCGTCCTAGCGCTCTTGAGCGCGCTCGCCCTGCCCCCGATCTCGGCAGCGGCCGCGTCCTTTTTCGGTCTCTTCGTTTCGGGTCTTTTGGCAGGAAAACTGGCCAAAGAAGGCCGGGTCTACCACGGCGCGCTGGTAGGCGCGGGCTATGTCCTCTGCGAGGCGCTGGGCATCGTGCCCGCCCTCAGCCCGACCGCGGATCCCCTCACCGATACCGTCGCGGTCATCGTGTCCGACGCGTTGCTGCTCGCTTCCGCGGCGCTGGGCGGGTGGTGCTCGCGGCTTTGGTCTTCTTCGGATACGGGCACAGCTCGCTGATCGGGCACACCGGACACTTCGGCGTCGGGGTGCAGATGCGGCGGCCGTGCAGCACGAGATTCCACGTCGCCTTCACCCAGTCCTTCCTCGGATAGAGCGACCGCAGCTCCTGCTCGATGCCGTCGGCTCCCTTCCGGGTGAAGCCGAGCCGGGTGGCGACGCGCTCGACGTGGCGGTCGACGGCGATCGCCGGAACCCCAAAGGCGTTCCCGAGGACGATCGATGCGGTCTTGCGACCGACGCCTCGGAGCCGCACCAGCGACTCCATGTCGCCCGGGACCTCGCCGCCGAACTCGGCCAGCAGCTGCTCGGAGGACCCACGGATCGCCTTCGCCTTCATCCGGAAGAAGCCGGTGGCGTGAACGTCGCGCTCGAGCTCCTCGACCGGCACCTTGAGGTAGTCGGCCGGGCCGCGGTACTTCGCGAAGAGAGCCCGCGTCACCTGGTTGATGTGTTCGTCCTGCGCCTGCGCGGCCAGGATCGTCGCGACGAGGAGCTCGAACGGGCTGCTGAACTCGAGCGTCGGCCCCCAGTCCGGTTGGGCCTTGGCCAAGCGCGTCAACACACCCTGCGCTCGGCGGCGTCGCGCCGCCGGATCCTCGCGACCCCGCGACGCACTTCGGGCCACCCGGGCGCTAGACGCGCGGGGCACAGCGGCACCACTCCGGTCGCCACCCGCCGGGCGTGACCCGACCGACGGGACCGGCACGGTCGGGTTGGAAGTACAGCCATTCGTCGCCGTCGTCGACCTGGACGAGAAGGACCGCGCCGTCGGGCGACCAGGTGAAGTCGAGGAAGTGCTTCTGCGAGTCGTACAGCTCGCGGCGCTGACCGCCGACGGGATCGATGACGCTGAGCCAGTGATGATGCGGCTGCGCGTTGATGATCGAATAGGCGAGCACCGGCGCCGTCGGCGACCAGCGCAGGTCGGCGACGTGGTGGATCGCGCCGGTCTTCCCGATCACCCACAGCTTCGGCGGCGCCCCGGCCACCGGCTCCTGCGTGTACACGATCTGCTCCGCCTCGAGGATCGGCCCCTTCTCGATCGCGGCGTAGGCCACGAGCTTCCCGTCCACCGAGAACTGCGGGCCACCGATGAGGCCCATGCCCTTCGGCGCGATGTTCGTCGAGTAGCGCGTGAGGTCGGCGAGCGTCACGAGCATCTGCGTCGGGAGCTCCTGTGATGTCCCGGAGGCGAGCGGCCGCAGGTCGGCGAGCGCGATCGCGCCGGTGATGTGCGCATAGCCCAGGTGCGTGCCGTCGGGTGTGAAGGCCGGATGCGTCCCCGGACCGACGATCAAGTTGACCGCGGCCGTCACGTCATAGAGGTGGACGTCGCCGATCGCGCCCGCGAGCGATCCGCCCGCCGCGGCGGTGCCGCCGGAGATGACCTCGCCGTAGGTGAGATAGCGGCCGTCCGGGGACCACGCATAGCCGTCGAGGAAGGTGTCCGGCTTCGTGAGCCGCACCGGCGCGGCACCGGAGCGGACGAGGAAGAGCGAGCTCCCACCATCGCCCGGCACCGCGCGCTCCGCCGCGATGAGCGTTCCGTCGGGTGACCACTTACCGCCGAGGTAACCCCCGCCGGTCGCGCCGTCGGCTGTGACGGGGACCCGGCCGCTGCCATCGGGAGCCGCGGTCCAGAGATCGAGTCCCCCCTTGCTGAAGAGGACCTTGCCCGAGGGAAGGCCCGTCGGCGCATGGTCCGGCGGCGTTGTCGAGACGGGCGTCGGGCGCGTGACCTGGGGGGACGGGGCCGAGCACGCCGCGACGATGAATAGGAGCACAGCGAGCCCGGTAGCGCTACGACGCGGCACCAGCCGAGCCTAGCAAGGGTGGTCGCCTGTCCTTCGTTGACGCACGGGCCGCTCGACCCCAGACTTGCCCGATCACGCGGCAGTCGGCGCAAGGGAGGCGGCCCGCCAGGGTCGAGCCAGTATCCGATTAGACCGCTAGGGAGGGTTCGCATGCAGAGACGTTGGACAGCGGCCGCCGCGGCCATCACCGCTCTCGCGCTCGTCATGGGCGCGTGTGGCGGTGCCGGTACGGGCGGAACAGGTGCGTCGACCGCCAAGACGGTCAAGATCATCTCCAGCCTGCCCATGACCGGGGCGTCGCGCACACAGACCGTCGAGATCGTGAACTCGATCAAGATGGCGATCGACGAGACCAAGATCACGAACGTGACCGTGCTCTATGACGCTCTCGACGACGCAACGGCGGCGAAGGGCTCGTGGGACGCGGCGCAGGAGGCGGAGAACGCCCGCAAGGCCATCAACGACAAGCAGGTCGTGGCCTACATCGGGACGTACAACTCCGGCGCGGCGAAGGTCTCGATCCCGCTCCTCAACCAGGCGGGCATGGTCATGGTCTCGCCGGCCAACACGTACCCGGGTCTGACCAAGGGCCCCGAGCGGGGCGCTGAGGCGGACGAGCCGGGCAAGTACTACCCGAACGGCAAGCGCAACTACGCGCGCGTCGTTCCCGCCGACGACATCCAGGGCGCCGTGGGCGCGACCTGGGCGCAGGAGCTCGGCGCGAAGAAGGTCTACATCGTCCACGACACCGAGCTCTACGGAAAGGGCATCGCCGACGTCTTCCGCGCGAAGGCGAAGGCGCTGGGCCTGACCGAGGCCGGCTACGAAGGTGCACAGAAGGCCGATAACTACCGCGCGCTTGCCAACAAGATCAAGGACAGCGGCGCGGACTTCGTCTACTACGGCGGCATCGTCGACAACAACCCCGCGGTGCTGGTCAAGGACCTGAAGGCGGTCGCGCCGACGGTGAAGTTCATGGGACCGGACGGCATCAACTGCTCCGAGTTCCTGAAGCAGGCTGGCCCCGCTGGTGAGGGCGTCTACTCCACCTTCGGCGGCGTGCCGCCGGAGAAGTACACCGGCAAGGCCTCCGAGTGGCTGAAGAACTACAACACCAAGTTCAACAACAACAACCCGAACCCGTACGCGATCTACGGCTACGAGGCGGGCAAGGTCGTCCTCGCGGCGATCGCCAAGGCGGGCGACAAGGCCGATGACCGCGCGACGGTCATGGCCAACGTCATGGGCACCAAGGACTACGACGGCGTTCTCGGCAAGTGGTCGTTCGACGCGAACGGCGACACCACGCTGACGCAGTTCTCAGGCTCCACCGCGAAGAGCGGCGCCTGGTCGTTCGTCAAGGAGCTCGCGGCCAAGTAGCGGTCTAGACGTAGTGACAGAATCGGGGCGGGAAGCCGGAGCGATCCGGTCTCCCGCCCCGTTCTCGTTGTAGGGAGGGAGCGCGATAGACCTCTTCCTGGCCGCGGTCATGATCGGCATCACCAATGGCGCGTTCATCGCGCTCATCGCTCTCGGCTACACGCTGGTCTACGGGATCATCGAGCTGATCAACTTCGCGCACGGCGATCTCTTCATGCTCGGCACCTTCGTCTGCCTCAGCACCCTCACGCTGCTGGGCTTCAGCACCGAGGTCGGCACGACCGGCACGCCGTGGTTCGCGCTGCTGCTCGCGATGATCGCGGCGATGATCTTCTGCGGCGTGCTCAACGTGCTCGCCGAGCGCATCGCGTACCGCCCGCTGCGCCGCGCGCCGCGGCTCGCGCCGCTGATCTCGGCCATCGGCGTCTCGTTCGTCTTCGTGAACATCGGCCTGTTCTGGCAGGGCCCGACGCCACAGCGCTTCCCGGACCTGCTCCCGCAGTACGACTTCGTCAGTCAACTGTTCGGCTTCACGACCCTCATTCGCTTCACGTTCAAGGACCTCTTCGTCCTGTCGCTCGCGATCCCGCTCATGCTCGGCCTCGCGTGGGTCATCCGGAGCACGCGTATGGGCAAGGCGATGCGCGCGGTGGCTCAGGACAGTGAGATGGCACAGCAGATGGGCATCGACGTGAACCGCGTCATCGCCTTCACCTTCCTGCTCGGCGGCGTGCTCGCCGGCGCGGCTTCGCTCATGTACGGCCTGTACAACAACAACACCGTGTTCACACTCGGCTTCACCGCCGGACTGAAGGCGTTCACCGCCGCGGTCCTCGGCGGGATCGGGAACGTGAACGGCGCCGCGCTGGGAGGCTTCGTACTCGGCCTGCTGGCCGCGCTCACCGTGACGTACGCCGGTGGTCAGTGGGAGAACGTCGGCGTGTTCTCGCTCCTGGTGATCATCCTGGTGTTCAAGCCGACCGGTCTCTTGGGTCAGGAGACCGGGGAGAAGGCATGAAGCCAAACCCACCGAAACCAAAGCCGAATCCGCCCGCGCGCGGCCGCTCGACGCTGGGCTGGTGGTACACCGCGACCGGCAAGGCGCGCGAACGCAAGCTTTGGGGAACGGCCATCGGCATCGGCGCCGCGCTGCTGTTCCCGCTCGTCAACAGCGCCCTTGGCCTCGGGTGGGAAGCGAAGTCGATCCCGATCACGCTGTTCATCGTTCTCGCGCTGGGCCTCAACGTCGTCGTCGGCTTTGCGGGCCTGCTGGACCTCGGCTACGCGGCGTTCTTCGCGATCGGCGCCTACACCATGGCCTTCCTCACGTCGACGGTGAGTCCGATCGGATTCGTCCGCGAGGGCAATCACGTGAATTTCTTCCTGGCGATGTTCGTCAGCGCGGGGGTGGCGGCGGTGTTCGGTGTGCTCCTCGGCGCGCCGACGCTACGACTCCGTGGCGACTATCTCGCGATCGTGACCCTGGGGTTCGGCGAGATCGTGCCGCTGGTGATCAAGAACACGCCCGAGATCACCAAAGGTACGCAGGGCATGAATCCGATCGGCTATCCGGAAGTTCCCGGGTTCGCGAACGACATCGTGGCCCAGGTGACGGGCGCCCCGATCCGCTTCGCGATCGACCCGATCCCCTGGTACTACCTGATCGTCGCGGTCCTCATGCTGTCGGTGCTCATCACGGCGCGACTCCGAACGTCGCGCGTCGGTCGCGCGTGGGCGGCCATGCGCGAGGACGAGGTCGCCGCGGCCTCGATGGGCATCAATCTCGTGAGCACGAAGCTGTTCGCCTTCGCGCTCGGCGCGAGCTTCTCCGGTTTCGCGGGGTCGGTCTGGGCCAGCTACCTGCAGGTCATCGCACCGGAGCAGTTCGACTTCTCGGTCTCGATCTTCGTCCTTTGCATGATCATCCTGGGCGGCCTTGGCAACATCGGCGGCGTGATCGCTGGCGGCCTCCTGCTCGGCTTCGTCGACCGCGTGCTCTTCGATTGGATCAACGGTTTCGTGCACGGCATCGGCAGCGCGATCGGCAATGAGGACCTGCGGCTGATGGACGTGAGCCGCTCGCGCCAGCTCATCTTCGGCATCGCACTGGTGGCGATGATGCTGCTACGGCCTGAAGGGCTGTTCCCGAGCGCTCGCGTGCGAGCCGAGCTGCACGCCGCGGAGGAGGACGAGGGCGCCGTCGAGCAGGAGCGGGCCGTCCTGGTGGACATCGAGCGATGATGAGCGGGAACGTCCTCGAAGCGCGCGCGGTGACGAAGCAGTTCGGCGGGCTTGTCGCCGTCTCCAACATCGACTTCGTCATCCCGCAGGGATCGATCGTGAGCCTCATCGGTCCGAATGGCGCCGGCAAGACGACCTTCTTCAACATCATCGCCGGTCTATACCGCCCGACGAGCGGAACGATCACCTTCGACGGCCGCAACATCTCGGGCCAACCGCCGCACCGGATCACGCGGCTCGGCATCGCCCGAACGTTCCAGAACATCCGACTCTTTCACAACATGAGCGCGCTGGAGAACGTCATGGTCGGCCGTCACTCGCGCATGAAGGCCACGCCATTCGAGGCGATCCTTCGAATGCCGCGCGAGCGGCGCGAAGAGCGCGAGACGGCCGAGCTGTGCCGCGAGCTCCTGAAGTACGTCGGCCTCGAGGGCCGCGACAACGTCACCGCGAAGAACCTGCCCTATGGCGACCAGCGCCGGCTCGAGATGGCCCGCGCGCTCGCGACCGAGCCGAAGCTGCTGCTGCTCGACGAGCCGACGGCCGGAATGGATCCCAACGAGACCGGGCGCATGACGCACTTCATTCGTCGTCTGCGCGACGAGCGCAAGATCACGATCCTGCTCATCGAGCATGACATGAAGGTCGTGATGGGCATCTCGGAGCGTGTGACCGTGCTCGACCACGGCACGAAGATCGCGGAGGGCGCGCCCGACGCCGTGCAACGCGATCCGCGCGTCATCGAGGCGTATCTGGGGAAGGCGAAGGTCGCATAGTGGACCAGGTCGCCTGATGCCGCTCCTCGAGGTCCAGCAGGTCCACACCTACTACGGCAACATCCAGGCGCTGAAGGGCATCTCGCTCACGGTGGAGAAGGGCGAGATCGTGACGCTCATCGGCAGCAACGGCGCCGGGAAGACGACGACGCTGCGAACGATCGCCGGTGTCCTGCGCCCGCGGAAGGGCACCGTCCGGATGGGCGACCGCGACCTCACGAAGGTGCCGGCGAACGAGATCGTCCGCCTCGGCCTCGCGCACTCGCCCGAGGGCCGGAGGATCTTCTCGCGTATGTCGGTGAAAGAGAACCTCGAGATGGGCGCCTATGCGCGGAGCGATCCCCCAGCGGAGATCGCGAAGGACTTCGAGCGCGTCTACGAGCTCTTCCCACGCCTCAAGGAGCGCCTCACGCAGCGCGCCGGCACGCTGTCTGGCGGCGAGCAGCAGATGCTCGCGATCGGACGCGCGCTCATGGCGCGACCGATCGTGCTGCTGCTCGACGAGCCGTCGATGGGGCTCGCCCCGGTGCTCGTCGAGCTCGTCTTCAAGACGATCCAGGACATCAACAAGCAGGGCATGACGGTGCTGCTCGTCGAGCAGAACGCGCACATGGCGCTCTCGATCGCGCATCGGGGCTATGTCCTGCAGACAGGGCGCATCGTCCTCTCCGACAGCGCGAAGAACCTCGCGGAGAACGAGATGGTGCGAAAGGCCTATCTAGGCGAGGAGTAGCTCGGCGCGCATGTCGGCGAGCGCGCGCCGGAGGGTCGCTTCGTTCTCGATCGGCGTCGCGCCACGGCGGATCTCATCGGCGCGCAGCACGGAGGCGTGCCAGCGGGACGCCACATGTTCCAGCGCCCAGCGCACACCCTCCGACTTCGAGGTCGGGAGACCCGTCTCGACCGCGCAAAGCCCACGCACCAGGTCGAGGATCTCCGCTGCCGCGGCGCGCTCCGTTGCGGCGGCCGGCGCGTCATGGAGCATCGCGCGAACTGCCTCCCGCACCGCTTCGGCCGTGACCTCCGGAAGCAGCTCTGCCGGGCGCGGGCCGAACACCGCGATCCCGTCCTGGCGCATGTTCGCCATGTTGTCGGCAGACAACATCAGCGCGGGGCGCGGCTCCAATCTTCCCCTGCGAAAGTACGGCACCGCTCGTAGTGAACCCGTGGGCCGCAGCCACTCACGCGGGACGTAATCGCCCTCGAGTTGCGCGGCCTCGGGCTGCTCCGCCAACAAAGTTTCGTGCAACACTGCGAGCCGCTTCAGCTCCACAGGCGAAAGCTCGCCGGATACGACGACGAGCAGGTCGAGGTCGCTCCGGCCCTCGACGAAGTCACCCATGCTCCACGATCCACCAAGGACCACGGCCACGAGACGCTCCGCCAACAGATCCTCCAACCGTTCGGCCAAGGCCACGACGATGGGCGGCTTAGCAGGCACGAGATCGATTCTCGCGCCTCCATAGACTCCACCGGGTGACGATCACGCAGCTCCAGGTCCCGAAGGACGTCCAGCGCGTCGTCGAAAAGCTGACCGCGGCCGGCCACGACGCGTACGTGGTCGGTGGATGCGTGCGCGATGCGATCCGCGGTGTCGATCCGCAGGACTGGGATATCGCGACCGACGCGACGCCGGACGAGATCCAGAAGCTCTTCGCGCGCTCGCTGTACACGAACCGCTTCGGCACCGTGGTGGTGCGGTCGGGCGAGCACGAGGTCGAGGTCACGACGTACCGAACCGAGGCTGGGTACACCGACCACCGTCGTCCCGATCACGTCGCCTTCACCGACTCGCTGCGCGACGATCTCTCGCGCCGCGACTTCACGATGAACGCGATGGCCTGGCGGCCGGGCCAGAACGGCACGACGGGCGAGCTCGTGGATCCGTTCGGTGGCCAGCGCGACCTGGACGCGCGCTTGCTGCGAGCGGTCGGCGAGCCGGACGAGCGCTTCCACGAGGATGCACTCCGGATGCTGCGCGCCGTGCGCTTCGCGACGCTCCTCGACATGCGGATCGACGAACGGACGATCATCGCGATCCGCCGGAACGCGCATCTCGCGGCCACGCTGTCCGGCGAGCGCCTCAACCAGGAGCTCACGAAGATCCTCGGCGCGCCGCGTCCCTCGGTGGCGTTTCGGATGCTCTCGGATGTCGGGCTGCTCGAGGTGATCTGCCCCGAGCTAGAGGAATGCAAGAAGACGCCGCAGGACAAGGTCGCGGCGCAGGACGTCTTCGAACACTCGCTGGCGACCGTCGACGCGACGCCGGCGAGCGATCTCGTCCTCCGATTGGCCGGCCTCTTCCACGACATCGGGAAGCCGGACACCTTCGCCGACGGGCATTTCCATCAGCACGAGTTCGTCGGCGAGTTCAAGGCGCGTCAGATCCTGCGGCGCTGGAAGTTCGACAAGGAGACGGTCGCCGAGGTCACGCACCTCATCCGCCATCACATGTTCTGGTATGAGACCCACTGGACCGACTCGGCCGTGCGTCGCTTCATCCGGACCATCGGTCTCGACTACATCCCCGCGCTCTTCGCGCTGCGGCGCGCCGACAACATCGGCAGCGGTGCGCGCTCGCCGCGCATGTACGCGCTCGAGGCGCTGTGGCAGCGCGTCCAGGAGCAGATCGCCGCCGCGAACGCGTTCTCCCAGCGCGATCTCGCGATCGACGGCAACGATGTCATGCGCGAGCTCGCGATCCCATCTGGGCCGGAGGTCGGCCGCATCCTGGGCGCGCTCTTCGAGCGTGTGCTCGACGAGCCCGCGCTGAACACGCGCGAGAAGCTCATCGAGCTCGCGAAAGCGATGCGGCCCTAGCTCACCCGTGGCCAAAGAGGCGATCGCGGCGGAGATCCTGGCCATGGCCGAAGCGGACCAGAAGATGCGACACGAGGTCTCGACGGATCAGCGGTCCTGGGACCGGTCAGTCGACGAGCGCAACGCGGCTCGCATGCGTGCCATCGTCAGTCAGATGGGTTGGCCGACCACCTCCAAAGTCGGCGCTCAGGCCGAGCACATGGCGTGGCTGCTCGTCCAGCACGCCGAGCTCGAGTTCCAGAAGGAGTGCTTTGCCTTGATGGCGCGCGAACCGGCGGACGAGGTCTGCCCGCGACATCTCGCATACCTCGAGGACCGCATCCGCGTGAGGGAGGGTCTCCCCCAGCGCTATGGGACTCAGCTGCAGAAGAGCGGTGAGGGTTGGCAGCCGCTGCCGACCGAAGAACCGGACTCTTTGGACGCGCGCCGGCAAGCTGTCGGTCTCGAGCCGATCAGCGAATACCTGGAAGGGGCGCGCCGAACGCTCGGCTAGCGTTCGTACGCGGGGGTCGGTGTCGGATAGGCCGGCGTGCCGCCGTTACCGCTTCCGCTCTTCGCGGCGTGGATCTGCTCGATCCCCTCGTCGCCCGGGCGCTTCATCTTGTCGACCTGCTTCCCGAGGCGCCGCCGTGTCTCTTCCCCCGGAAACGGTGCCGCGATGAGCGCGATGGCCACGCCGATGATCGCGCCGAGCACCAGACCCACGCCGAGCCACACGATCCCCGGCGGCTCGCTGCGCCGACCGAAGTCCGACAGCTTCATCTTTCCGATGTCCCGCACCTTCGCGTCGCTCGCGAAATCAGATGCCCGCTTGCCCGCTTCGCTGCGGATTTCCTCGAATAGGTCCCGCAGATCTTTCGCGCTGACCATAGAACGACCTCCACGCAGGTACGCCCGCCCGGCGCCCATGAGGTTACGGTCCGCTCCGAGCAGTCGGTGTGCCACCGGTCGGCTTTGAGAGCGCCGCCTCGATGAACACGTCGATATCGCCGTCGAGCACGCGCGTGGGGTCCCCGACCTCGACACCCGTCCGATGGTCCTTCACCAGGGTGTACGGGTGGAGGACGTAGGAGCGGATCTGGCTGCCCCAGTCGGCCGAGCGCATCTCGCCGCGCTCGCGTGCCTGTTCGGCCTCCTGTTCGAGCACGCGCTTCTCGAGAAGCCGTGCCTTCAGGATGCGCATCGCGGTCTCCCGGTTCTGTAGCTGCGAGCGCTCGTTCTGGCACGAGACGACGATGCCGCTCGGCAGGTGCGTGATGCGCACCGCGGTCTCGGTCTTGTTCACGTTCTGACCGCCGGCGCCGGTCGCGCGATACGTGTCGATCTTCAGCTCCTCGGGCCGGATCTCGATCTCGGCGTCGTCCTGGACCTGGGGAGTCGGGTCGACAAGTGCGAACGAGGTCTGCCGGCGCTTTTGGAAGTCGAACGGCGAGATCCGCACCAGACGGTGGGTGCCACGCTCGGTCTTGAGATACCCGTATGCGTACGGGCCCTCGACGGTGAGGGTCGCGCTGCGGATGCCCGCCTCTTCGCCGGGAGTCGACTCGACGATCTCCGCCTTGAAGCCGCGCCGTTCGGCCCAGCGCAGATACATCCGCACGAGCATCTGCGCCCAGTCGGCAGCATCCGTTCCGCCCACGCCCGCGGAGATCGCGACGACGGCATCGCGTTCGTCGTACGGGCCGCCGAGCTGCGCCTCGAGGCTTGCCTTGTCGACCTCAGCCGCAAGTTGCTGCAGCTCGCGCTCGAGATCGGCGCTCAGCGCAGGATCCTCGGCCATCGACGCGAGCTCGGCGAGGTCGGCCGCGCGCTGACGGAAGGAGTCCCAACGGTCGACGCGTGAGCGGACGAGGCCCAGCCGCTTCATGACCTGCTGCGCGCGTTGACGGTCGTTCCAGAGATCGGGCGCGGAGGACTCGGCCTCTAGACGCGCGACCTCGCCGCGTAGAGAAGGAAGGTCAAAGGAACACCGCCATGCGGTCGATGCGCTCGCGCAGAGCGGCGAGCGCCGCCGGGTCCAGCGTCACGATGCTTCAGCGCTTGCGGGGTCGTTCGAAGGAGGTCGTGACGGGCTGCGCGACGGGTGCCAGCTTGCCCGCGGCGAAGCTGACGAACGTCACACAGGGGCAGTAGGTGTTACGCGGACAGCGCGGGCAGTCCCCATCGCAGTCGAGGGTGGCGCCGTAGGAACACTTGAGGCAGTTGTCCTCGCAGACGATCCACTCTTTCATGACGCTCCCCAGGCGGCATGTGCCGCTTTCCGTACGCGAGTTTACCGGTCTGACACCGGCTTGAGAAGGGGTTTTTCCCCATTTCGTGCTCGGGAAGTGCTCGCCAGCCGGGCTGCTCGGCGCACCAACACAGGCAAACTGACCGCTCCAACGCCCAAATACAGCAGGCCCAGCACCTGGGCCTGCTGGAGTCCGCCGAGGAACAGCGGGTCCGTCCGAAGGAAGGAAAGGAGGAACCGGCCGGCGCCCAGGAGGAGGAGGTAGGCGAGCCAGACGCGGCCCTCGGGCGGGTGCCCCCGGACACGGCGCCAGTACAGGTACAGCACGACGAAGATCGCCAGCATCAGCAGGCCGTCGTAGGCGCCGGTCGGGTGGACGGAGGTGCTCTGTCCGAGCGTGCTGGGATGCGTGTAGCGAACGCACCAAGGGAGGTCCGCGCACGGGACGGAGTGGTGCTCGCCGTTGACGATGTCGCCGATCCGCCCGATGGCCTCACCGACGGCGATCCCGATGACGCTGATGTCGAACATGAAACCGACGGGCAGACGCAGCCGGCGCGCGGCGAGGTAGCCGGCGATGGTCGAGCCGATCGGCGCGCCCATGGTGCCGATGCCGCCGCTCCAGAACTGAAGCGCCCGCAGTGGGTCGTTCGCGTACAGGGCCCAGTTGTCGGTGACGTGCGCGATGCGCGCGCCGACGAGCCCACCGATGACGACGGCGATCGCGAAGGGGTAGATCCGCTCGTCGCGCACCAGGTAACGAGCACAGCGGATCGATACGAACGCTCCGGCGAGCATTCCGATGAACGCGAAGATCGAGTGCCACGCGACCCGGAATGACCCGATCATCACATCCGGGTCGAACGGGAGCTCGATCAGGTCGTGCTCATACCGGGCTCCGGCGCGCGGCCCGACCGAGTCAGCCGGATGATCATCGGTAGCGCGGCCCCTAGCACGAAGATCGCGAGCACCTGGTCCTGGCGCAGCCCGAACGCATACGTCGGGTCGTTGATCCGGAGGAAGCCGAGCAGCAGCCGGCCCACGCCGTACCAGGCCGCGCCGAGCCAGAAGATGAGGCCGTCGGGAAGGCCGCGACCGCGGAGGGCGAGCGCGCCCGCCACCCCGAGCAGATTCCAGATCAGGTCATAGCCCACGGCCAGGTGCACCGGCCCCGGTTGACCGAGGTACCCAGGACCGTCGTAGGTGTACCCGACGCAGATGCCGAGCGGCGGCTCGCACGGAATGGCGTGGTGCTCGCCGTTGATGATGTCGCCGATCCGTCCGATCGCGAACCCCAGGAGGATTCCCGGTAGCGCTGCGTCGGCGCCGAAGCCGACCGGCAGGTGCCGGCGAACGCCGACGAACAGTCCGGCGAGCACACCGCCGACGGCGCCGCCCCAGATCGCGATGCCGCCGGTCCAGATCACGAGGATCTGTATCGGATCCGCGAGATAGAACTGCCAGCGATCGATGATGGCCACGATCCGCGCCCCGATGATGCCGCCGACCACACCCCACGTCGCGACGGCGGTCGCGTCTTCTTCCGAGATGCGCGGACCGATCAGACGGAAGGGCAGCCACGCGCCGAACAGGATGCCGACCGCGGTGAAGATGCCGTGCCATGCGATCGCGAGCGGACCAATGTGGATGTTGGGATCGAATGGGATCTGTATCACGGAACGCTTGCGATGAGGCGACGCCGCGGGTCCTGCCGCGGCTCGGGGTCCTCGCTCGCTCGAAACTCGCCCGCTCGGCCCCCTTCTAAGTCGTCCCCCTGTATCGCGGGCTCAACTCTCGCTCGCGAGGACCCAACTCGCCGCGTCACCCGCGGCATCGCCTCGCTAGCGTCCATGACACTTCTTGAATTTTTTCCCTGATCCGCACCAACACGGATCGTTACGGCCCAGCTTTGCTTCTCCCGTCGATGTCGTCGGCGTCTGTTCGTCGCGATTCGTTTTCAGATCGGTGCGGGTAGTCGAGGTTGTCCCATTCCCGGAGGTTGCCGTTTGCTGTGGCGCGGCGCCCTGCTGCTGCTCGGTCTGCTCGGCTTGCTCGGCTGTTCGCACCGACACGCGTAGCACCGTCTGG
>VBEZ01000061.1 GCA_005882255.1 Chloroflexota bacterium
CATCGCGCTCGCGGCTTCACGGTCACGCCGGGCGGCGAGCACGCCGGCGGCCTCACGCACAACGCGCTCGTCGGCTTTCAAGATGGCAGCTATCTCGAGCTCATCGCATTTCACGACCTCGCCGCGGCCAGCGGAAAGCACAGCTGGGCGCCGGTCGCCGAGCGCGGTGGCGGCTGGGCGGACTTCGCACTCCTTTCGAGCGACGTCGCCGAAGATGCTGCGGCGCTCGGCGAGCTCACCGCCCGACCGCCGGAGGATGGCGGTCGCACGCGGCCCGACGGAATC
>VBEZ01000062.1 GCA_005882255.1 Chloroflexota bacterium
CGCTCTCGTTCGCCAAGATCTGGTCGTACGTCTCGCGCCTGGTCACCAGCCGCGCCGCACCGTCCGCGACGACGACCACCGCGGGTCGCGGCGCCAGGTTGTAGTTGCTCGCCATCGCCAGCTGGTAGGCGCCCGAGACCGGCACGGCGATGACCTCGCCCACGCGCGGAAGCGGCAGCGCGACCTCCTGGATCAGGATGTCTCCGGTCTCGCAGTACTTCCCCGCGATCGCGACCTCGGTCGGCTCGCCACCTTCGACGCGGCTCGCGAGCACCGCCGTGTACTTCGCGTCGTACGCGGTCGGACGGATGTTGTCGGCCATACCGCCGTCCACCGCGACGTACATGCGCGCGCCGCGCTTCACCGATCCGACGCGGTAGAGGGCGACGCCCGCCGGCGCGATGATCGAGCGACCCGGCTCGATCGTGAGATCGGGGAAGGGATCGGCGAAGTCATAGCGGCGCGCCGCGTCGGCGACGAACCGCGCCACGTCGCGGATCATGTCGGCCGGCCGCGTCTCGGGCTCGTCCATCGTGTAGCGCACCCCGTAGCCCCCGCCCGGGCTGATCTCGCGGGCGACGAAGCCGGTCTTGCCACGCATATCGGCCGCGAACACGAAGAGGCGTTCCACCGACTCGCGGTACGGATCGATCTCGCGGATCTGCGAGCCGATGTGCGCGTGGAAGCCGTGCAGCTCGAGCTTTGGCCGCGCGAGGATCGCGCGCACTCCCGCTTCGGCCGCGCCGCTCGCGATGTCGAGGCCGAACTTCGTGTCCTCGGCTCCGGTCAGCAGGTGCGCGTGCGTATGAGCGTCGACGCTGGGCCCGACGCGCAGGAGGACCGCCGTGCGCGCATCGCGTTTCGCGGCGACGCGAGCGAGGAGCGCGATCTCGTCGAGGTTGTCGACGACGACGCGGCGGACGCCTTCCGCGCTCGCGGCGAGCAGCTCGTCCTCGCTCTTGTTGTTGCCGTGAAGGAAGATGCGGTCGCGTGGGAAGTCGGCGCGCGCCGCGGCGCGCAGCTCGCCGCCCGACACGACGTCGAGGCCAAGCCCTAGTTCGGCGAGCAGCCGCAACAGCCAGGGCGCGCAGTACGCCTTGGCCGCATAGCAGACCGACGCGCTGCCGGGATACGCCGCCACCGCGCCGCGGAACGAGCTGGCACGCGCGCGGATCGTCGCCTCGTCGTAGACATACAGCGGCGTTCCGTGCTGCGCAGCGAGCGCGACGAGATCGCACCCGCCCACCGCGAGCGTGTTGCCCGGCGTGAGACGCGTCGTGTCGGGGAACAGCGCGGCGGGGAAGCTCATCGCAGCGATGCTATGGCGCTCATCACGAGTCCGATCAGCGCGGCGAGGAGGAGGCCCACCACCCCGGCGTTCACTCCCGCCAGCGCGGACTGCGCCCACGGTCGCGCACGGAGCGCGCCCCACGACGGCAGCGCCGCGAAGACGACGAGGAACGCGGGCAGGAAGATCCCGACGAGCGCGATCGCCGCGCCGGCGACACCGCTTGGCGGCCAGACCGCGAAGAGATCGACGATCGCGCTCGGGTCGTTGTACGAGGGGAACGGCGCGATCGCCGCTCCGAGATACGCGGCGAACGTGAAGAGCGGACCAGGCACCGCCTGGGCCGCGCCGTAACCGGCGACGAACTGCTCCTGCGACACCCAGCCGGGCGGCACGACCTCGGTCTGGAGCAGCGGCAGCACCACGTGACCGCCGCCGAAGACGAAGGCGCCCGAGCGATAGAAGGAGTCGAACAACGCGACGCCGCCGCTCGCAAGGGTGACCCGCGCGAGCGGAAGCAACAGGAGCAGCGTCAGGTAGAGCGCACCGCAGGCGAGTGCGACCCGGCGTCCGATCGGTACCGGGTGCGGTACGCGGGCGCTGATCACGACTGCGGGCAGGACCAACCGTCCGACAAGTCCGGCAAGCAGGATGATCGCGACCTGCACGTACTGGTCGTGCCACGCCAGCGCGAGCGCGGTCGCGCCGAGCGCGATGGCGGCGCGACGGACCTCCCACGCGAGCGCGCGCGCCATGCGCCACACCGCGAACGCGACGACGACGGTCGCGACGAGCTCGAGGACGCGTACCACGGGAACGAGCGCTCCGCCGAGATGATCGAGCGTGTAGGCGAAGACGACCATGAGGACCGCCGACGGCAGCGTGAAGCCGAGCCACGAGACGAACGCGCCCAGCGGGCCCGCGCGCAGCAGCCCGATCGCGATGCCGACCTCGCTGCTCGTTGGACCGGGCAGCGACTGGCAGAGCGCCACGATCTCGGCGTACGTCGCTTCGTCGAGCCAGCGCCGGCGCACCACGTACTCGCTGCGGAAGTAGCCGAGGTGTGCGATGGGTCCGCCGAATGATGTGAGGCCGAGCCGCAGGGCGACGCCGAAGACCTCGAGCGGCGATGATGGGTCGGGTGGCGCACTACGTGAAGTCACACGGCCTCGGCAACGACTACATCGTGATCGATCCCGCGAAGGTCCCGTTCGCGGTCACGCCCGAGGCCGTCCGTCTCATCTGCGATCGCCACCGGGGCGTTGGCTCCGACGGCATCCTCCTCGTCGCGGCGGGCGACGGCGCCGACTTCGGGGTACGCATCTTTAATCCCGACGGCAGCGAGGCCGAGAAGAGCGGAAACGGCGCGCGCATCTTCGCGAAGTTCCTCCGCGACCACGGATACACCGACAAAGATCGCTTCACGCTCGACACGCTCGGCGGTCGCGTCACCTGCGCGCTCGAGCGCGAGGACGGACGAGTCGCGCAGGTCACCGTCGATATGGGGAAGGCACACTTCGACGCGCTCGAGTCGATCGAGGTCGATGGCCGGCGGATCCCGGTGACCTCGGTGTCGCTGGGGAACCCGCACTGCGTCGTCATCGTCCCCGATCTTGCGAAGATCGACGTCCACGCGCTCGGACCGAAGATCGAGCGTCATCGGGCCTTTCCGAAGCGCACGAACGTCCAGTTCGCGGAGGTCGTCTCGCGGAGCGAGGTGCGGGTGCTCATCTGGGAGCGAGGCGCGGGCTACACGCTGGCGTCGGGGTCGTCGAGCTGCGCGGTGGTCGCGGCGTGCCACCGCAAGGCGCTTACCGGTCGCGATGTCACGGTCTCGATGCCCGGCGGTCAGCTATCGATCGGCATCGGCGACGACGGCGAGATCCGCATGCGCGGACCGGTCGAGGAGATCTGCACCGGCGACCTGAGCCCGGACCTACTGCGTCGTCTCGGCGCGCGCTAGCGGAGATCGGCCCAGGTGAACAGCACCGTGAACGCGCGGCACCAGACGACCACCGACTTGTAGTCGGCGACCGCGACGCCCGCGGGTAGCTCGTAGTTGAACGACCCGTTCGTCGCCTTCAGCGCGCCGAGATAAAGGTCGCGACCGCCGTCGTAGGCGCCTCCCATGCCGCGCGCGAGATACACCTGTAGGTCGGGTCCGTTCTGGATCGCGACGTTCTCGAAGCGCACGAACGTCTTGCCGTCGAGCTCCACAAGCGACACCGGACCGGTGCCGCGATGCAGGTCGTCAACGCGCTGCAGCTGGCCCGTGGCGAGGACTTTCGGTCCGGCCGGCGTCGCGCTCGGCGCGGTCGTGGCGGCTGCCGACGCGGTGGGCGCGAGCGTCGCCGTGCCTGGCGCGGGCAGGTTTTCGTGCAGCGTCGTGGTCAGGAAGAGCGGGGAGATGGTCCACCAGCCGAAGACGCCGGCCGCGACCAGCACGACTAGAAGCGCGGCCTGCGCCAAGCTGCTCGTGCGGAGCGTGCCGAGCATCGCTCGAGTCTAGGCAGGACCCATGACGCATTCGTGACACCCGTCGCACGGCGCGAGGGTGGGGCCGACCTGCACTCCGGCCGTGACAGACCGGGAGCCAGTGCCTAGCCTGCGCGGATGGGGAGCCCTCCGCGCGTGCCCATCCTTGCGCCGCCGCGCGGTTTTCGCGACATCCTGCCGACGGAGGCGCGCGAGCTTCGCGCGATCGAGCACGCGCTCGACGAGACCTTCGCGCGCTACGGCTACGTGCCGATCGAGCCGCCGATGGTGGAGCGCGTCGACGGCGACTCCGGCGTTGAGCGCCAGCGGCTCATGCAGTTCCTCGATCGCGATGGCAGCCTCGTCGCGCTGCGCCCCGACATCACCACGGCGGTCGCGCGCCTCGTCGCGCAGCGCTACCGCGACGCCACCGGTGCGCTGCGCCTGTCGTACTTCGCGCCGGTCTTCCGCGAGGAGCCCGCGATGCTCGGGGCCGAGCGCGAGTACGACCAGGCCGGCGTCGAGCTCGTGGGCCCCTCCGGGTCGCTGGCGGACGCGGAGGTGCTCGCGCTCCTCGCGGAATCCCTCGACCGCTGCGGACTCCGCGACGCGACCATCGAGGTCGGTCACGTCGGCGTCGTGCGCCGCGCCTTCGCCGATCTGAACGACGACGCAAGCGCGGCGGTCATGGATGCCCTACGTGCGGGCGACCATGTCGGAGCTTTTCGCCGCGCTGCCGAGGCCGGCATGCGCGACGACGCGCTCGCGCGCGCTCGGAGCGCGCTCTCGGCGCGAGGCCGAGCCATCGAGAGCATCGACATCGATGGCGTCGACGAGCTACGCGAGGTGATCCATCTCGCGCGCGATCTCTTCGCGGGCGAGCCGCTCTGGGGCGTGCCCAACCTCTCGCTAGTGCCGGAGCTCCCGTACTACACCGGTGTGGTGTTCGAGGCGCTCCATCCCAAGAGCGGCTTCCCGATCGCGGCGGGCGGGCGCTACGACCTGCTGCTCGGCGCCTTCGGCACCCCGCGCCGCGCGACCGGGTTCGCGATCAGCGTGCCGCGGCTGCACCTCGCGCTGTTCGAGTCCGGCTGGCGACCGGCGCGCGAGCGCTCTCTCGTCTCCCTCGCGCCGGCCGGAGCGCGCGAGACCGCGCAGCTCGCGGCGACTCTTCGCGCGCGCGGTGTCGTCGTGGCGATCGGAGCGGTGGCCGAGCGAGCCGGTCTCGACGTCGTCGACGCGTCGGTCGTGGATAGCGATCGCGTCCGGATGGCGAACGGTCGCGTCCTGAGCGCGGACGAGCTCGCGCGCGAGCTGTCGTGAGCCGGCTCCGCTTCGCCCTCGCGCAGGGCGTGCTCCTGCCCGACGCGCTGGCGGCGCTGCGCGCCGTCGGCCTCGATGTGTCGCGTCTGGGCGAGGACCGGCGTCTCGTCGTCCCGAGCGGCGACATCGAGTTCGTCCTCGCGCGTCCGGGCGACATCGCGACGTACGTCGAGCGCGGTGCCGCCGATCTCGGCGTCGTCGGCAAGGACGTGCTGATGGAGTCCGCGGCGCGCGTCCTCGAGCTCGCCGATCTGCGTTTTGGCGCGTGCCGCTTCGTCGTCGCGGCGCCACGCGACGCGCTCGAGCGCTCGCTCGACGAGTACCGCCATCTCGGAAGCCTCG
>VBEZ01000063.1 GCA_005882255.1 Chloroflexota bacterium
GCTTCAGCATGTTCGCCGCGTCGACCGCGCCTTCGGCCGCTCCCGCACCGACGACGGTGTGGAGCTCGTCGATGAACAGGACGATCTGCCCCTCGCTCGCGGCGATCTCCTTGAGGACGGCCTTGAGCCGTTCCTCGAACTCGCCGCGGTACTTCGCGCCGGCGAGGAGCGATCCGATGTTCAGCTCGAAGATCCGCTTGTCCTTCAGGCCCTCGGGGACGTCGCCGCGCACGATGCGCTGCGCGAGGCCCTCGACGATCGCGGTCTTGCCGACGCCCGGCTCGCCGATCAGGACCGGATTGTTCTTGGTACGGCGCGACAGGACCTGGATGACGCGCCGGATCTCCTCGTCACGGCCGATGACCGGATCGATCTTGCCCTTGCGCGCGAGCTCGGTGAGATCGCGACCGTACTTCTCGAGCGACTGGTATTTGCCCTCGGGATTCGCGTCGGTGACGCGTTGGTTTCCGCGCACGTCCTTGAGAGCGCTCAGCACGCGCTCGTGCGTGACGCCGAGGCGCTTCAGCGCCTGACCGGTGTACCCGTTGTCGGCCGTCATCGCGAGCAGCAGGTGCTCGGTGGAGACGTACTCGTCGCCGAGCGCCTCCGCCTCCTTCTGCGCGCTCTGGAACACGCGACCGAGGCGCGCGGACGCGCCGATCTGCACGTTGCCCGAGACCTTCGGTTGGCGCTCGAGCTCGGTACCGAGGGCGCTGCTCAGCTGCGTCGGCTGCACGCCGAGCGCGGTGAAGACGCTTGGCACGACGCCGCCCTGCTGCTCCAGCAGCGCCGCGGCGAGATGCTCGACGTCGATCTGGCTGTGTCCGTTGTCGCGCGCGCGCTGCTGCGCGCTGATGATGGCTTCCTGCGATTTCTCGGTGAGCTTGTTCGGATCGATCATTGCGAGCTACCTACCTTACAAGAGGCTCTTACGTGGATCCTCGCCGGCGCGCGACGCCGCGAGCTCTCTTACGAGATCGCGTTCCTTGTCGCTCAGCTTCGTCGGCAGCACGACCTTCACGGTCACGTAGAGATCGCCGTGTCCACCGCCGGAACGAGGCATTCCCTGCCCTGCGAGCCGGATGGTCCGTCCGTTCTGCGTCTCCGGCGGGATACGCAGCGACACGCGTCCTTTGAGCGTCGGCACGGTAACCTCCGCGCCGAGCAGCGCCTCGTCAAGGGCGACCGGGAGCACCAGGCTCAGGTCCTCACCGTTCCGCTCGAACACTGGATGTGGCCGGACGCGCACGCGCAGGAACAGGTCGCCGGCCGGTCCGCCGCCACCACCCGGCGCCCCTTGACCCGCGAGCCGGATGCGCTGGCCGTCGCGCACGCCGGCTGGGATCTTCACCGTGAGGCGGCGCGTCGTCCCATCGGGAAGCCGTAGCTCGACCGAGCGCTCCGTACCCTTGTACGCCTCCGCCAGCGTGATCTCGACCTCGTGCTCGACGTCCGCGCCGGCGACCGCGCACGGGTCCGCCCCGGGCTGGCCGGTGTAGACCCACTGGAATCCACCGGGCTGCTGCCCGCCCTGCTGGAAGCGTTCCCATTCCGGACCGACGGCGTCGTAGCGCCTGCGCTTTTCGGGATCGGAGAGGACCTCGTTGGCCTCGTTGATCTCCTTGAAGCGCTTCTCCGCCTCGGGCTTCTTGTTGACGTCCGGATGGTGCTGACGCGCGAGCTTCCGGTATGCCCTCTTGATCTCCTCGGCGCTCGCACTCTTCGAGACGCCGAGTGTCTTGTAGTAATCCTTGTATTCGACCGGCATACCGGTCCTCCGCTAGTGCGCCGGCGGTGGGACGACCGTCGCGTGCGTGGCCGCCTCGAGCTGCGCCGGCGTCACCGTTGGTTGCCCTGGCTGGAGCGCGATCTTCAGGACCTGGTCGACGTTGTCGACCGTCTTGATCTCGACCGTGTCGAGCACTTCCTTCGGGACGTCGATGAGGTCCCGCCTGTTCTTCTCGGGGAGGATGAAGACCTTGATCCCGGCGCGGTGCGCCGCGAGCAGCTTCTCCTTCACTCCACCGATCGGGAGCACCCGACCGCGAAGCGTGATCTCGCCGGTCATCGCGACGTCGCGTCGCACGCGACGACCGCTGAGCGCCGACACGATGGCGGTCGCCATCGTTACGCCGGCGGACGGTCCATCCTTCGGGATGGCGCCCGCGGGGACATGGATGTGCATGGCGTGGTCTTCGAAGAATCCCTTCGGGATCCCGAAGTCACGCTCGTGCGCTCGCACGTACGAGAGCGCGGCGCGCGCCGACTCCTCCATCACCTTGCCGATCTGGCCGGTGAGCGTGAAGTCCTCGTCCTTGCCATCGATGACCGTCGCCTCGACGGTGAGCACGTCGCCGCCCGCCTCGGACACCGAGACGCCGGTGGCGGCTCCGACCTGATCCTCCTCCTCGGCGAGGCCGTAGTCGAAGCGCTGCGGACCGAGATACTCGGCGACCTTCTCGAGCGTGATCTCGACCTTGTCGGTCTTGCCCTCGGCGATGGCGCGCGCGACCTTGCGGCACATCGTTCCGATCTCCCGCTCGAGGTTGCGGACCCCGGCTTCGCGCGTGTACCGGCGGACGAGCTCGCGGAGCACCTCGTCGTTGATCACGAGGCGGCCGTCCTCGAGACCGTGCTGCTTCAGCTGGCGCGGCACGAGATAGCCGGTCGCGATGTGGAGCTTCTCTTCCTCGGTGTACCCGGGGAGGCGGATGATCTCCATGCGGTCGCGAAGCGGCGCGATGATCGTGTCCTCGATGTTCGCCGTCGTGATGAAGATGACCTTCGACAGGTCGTACGGCACCTCGAGGTAGTGATCCGAGAAGGTGTTGTTCTGCTCGGGGTCGAGCACCTCGAGCAGCGCCGAGCTCGGGTCGCCGCGGAAGTCCGCGCCGACCTTGTCGATCTCGTCGAGCATGAACACGGGGTTGACTTCGCCGGCGGTCTTCATGTTCTGCAGGATCCGACCGGGGAGCGCGCCAACGTAGGTGCGCCGGTGCCCGCGGATCTCCGCCTCGTCACGGATGCCGCCGAGCGACATGCGGATGAACTTGCGGCCCATCGCGCGCGCGATCGACTTCCCGAGACTCGTCTTCCCCACGCCGGGCGGGCCCACGAAGCACAGGATCGGTGCGCGCAAGTTCTGCGAGAGCTTGCGCACCGCCATGTACTCGATGATCCGGTCCTTCACCTTCGGAAGGCCGTAGTGGTCCTCGTCCAGGATCTTCGCGGCCTGCGCGATGTCCCAGTCGTCGTTCGCGGCCACTTTCCAGGGCAGCGACACGAGCCAGTCGACGTAGGTGCGGATGACGCCCGTCTCGGGCGACGCCTGCGGGATCTTCTCGAGACGGCCAAGCTCCTTGAGCGCCTTCTCCTTCACCGGATCGGGCATGCCGGCCGCTTCGATCTTCTCGCGCAGCTCGCGCACTTCGGAGCCCTGGTCGTCGTCGCCGAGCTCCTTCTGGATCGCCTTCATCTGCTCGCGCAGGATGTATTCGCGCTGCGTCTTGTCGAGCGTCTGCTGGACCTCGCTCTGGATCTTCTGCTTCAGCTCCAGGATCTCGTTCTGCTTCGCGAGGAACACGCCGAGGAACCGCAGCCGCTCGATCACATTGCGTGTCTCGAGCAAGTGCTGGCGCTGCTCCAGCGTGAGGTCCGGGCTGGAGGCGACGAGGTCCGAGAAGTGCGCCGGGTCGTCGGTGTTCTTCGCGGTCATCGCGAGCTCCGGCAGGATCGATCCGCCGTTGTCGACGTAGCGTTCGAAGAGCGCCTTCACGTTGCGGAGCTGCGCCTCGCGCTCGACCGGGTCACCGAGCTCCTCGTCGATCGGCTCGAACGTGACGCGGAAGAAGCGCGACTCCGGCTGATAGCCGGTGATCTTCACGCGCTGCGCGCCCTGCACGATGATCTGCGCGCTGCCGTCCGGGATCCGGAGCAGGCGCACGATCTCGGCGACCGTGCCCACGTTGTAGATCTGCTCGGGCTGCACGTCGTCGATCTCGGCGTCGCGCTGCGCGACGAGCACGATAAGGTGCCGCTCCTCGGCCATCGCGGCGTTGATCGCGGCGACGGACTTCTCACGACCGACGCCGAGCGGCACGACCAGCTTGGGAAACACGACCGCCTCGCGCAGCGGTACCACCGGTAGATCGTTCGGGTACGCGCCCTCCGGAGTGGTCGTCTTCGTTTCGTCCGTCATCTTGGTCCTCTGTTTCTTTTCGCGACTCGGGTGTCGCCCCACTGATGTGTGTTCGCTATCAGAACGGCGTGGCCGGGTGCACCATTCCGCCCGGCCGCACGTCTCACGTTCGTGTTGCTACTACTTCAGAAGCGCGCGCCTTCGTTTCGATCGCGCTTCGTTGCTTCTCCGGCACTGTCCGCCCCCGCGCCTTCGTCCTCGTCATCCGCTCCGAGCTCCGCGAGTTCCCTCACCAGGTCCTCCATCAGATCGTTGGCGTCCCGCATGTGAAGAAGGAGCTTCACGCCGGCGAGGTTCACACCACGCACCTGGGTCAGGTACCGGATCACGCGCACGCGCTGAAGATCGTCGTCCGAATAGAGACGGATGTTCGTCTCGGTCCTGACCGGTTCGAGGAGGCCTTCCTCCTCGTAGATCCGCAGCGTGCGCGGGTGGCAGCCTGCCAGGCCCGCCGCGATGGAAATGACGTAGACGGGTCGGTGACCACCTGCCATTGCACTTTGTATAAAGCCTACCAACAATGCTGTCAAGGTTCTTACCACAGGCGCGACTGGCCGGCCGCCCTAAAGAACAGGTCCTGGATACGGGCTGGCGCGATTCGATGACAGTCAGCCCTGCGCTCAGCCGGTCTAGATGCCGAATCTGCCTGCGCTCAGTCGGCTGGCTGCCGAATCGGCCCGGCGCTCAGGCGGCCGGCAAGCTGAACCAGAACCGCGTCTGCCCGGGAGAAGATTCGGCCCCAACGCGGCCGCCTCCGAGCTCAACGAGGGACTTCACGATCGCCAGACCGATGCCGGCACCGCCGCTCGACCGGTCGCGGGACTTGTCGACGCGATAGAAGCGCTCGAAGACATGAGCGAGATCCTCAGGCGGAATGCCACCCCCCGTGTTCGTGATGCTCACGAGGACGTCGAAGCTGCGCCGCTCGGCCGCGACGCTGACGCGCCCGCCCTCCGGCGTGTATCGCACCGCGTTCTGCAAGAGATTCGCAAGCACCTGGTCGAGATGATCGGGGTCGGCGCGGCCGCGAAGGGTCGGCGGGAGATCCAGGTCGACGTGCAAGGCACGGCGCTCGAGCGCCGCGGAGTGCAGCTCGACCGCCGACGCGATCGCCTCGCGTAGGTCGATCTCGTGGATCGCTTCGGTCGCCCGCGCCTCGGTGTCGCCCTCGGCCAAGGCGTCAAGCGCGCGTGACAGTCGAACGAGGCGGTCGACCTCTTCGTGAAGCGACACGAACGTAGCGCGGTCGGCGGTCAGGACGCCATCGCGGAGCGCCTCGAGGTATCCCTGCAAGTTCGTGAGTGGCGTGCGGAGCTCGTGCGCGGCGTTGGAGACAAATTCGCGACGCATGCGCTCCTGTTCGCCGATCTGCCTTGCCATCTCGTTGAAGGACTCCGCCAGCGAACGGATCTCGTCGGGACCCCGACGCTCGACGCGCACCGCGTAGTCACCTGAGGCGACGAGCCGGGCGGCGCCGCTCATCTCTCGTAACGGGGCCGCGACGCGACGTCCAAGAGCGGCCGCGAGAACGACGCTTCCGATCGCAGCCACCACGAGCGCCCCGACGAAGAACCGCACGACACCGTCGGCGAACATCGCCTGCGCGCTCGCGAGCGTCTCGCCGTGGTCGACCATCAGCTGCGCGAAAGAGCGACTGGCAAAGCCGAGCGTGCCGACGGCGAGCACGACGGCGACCGTCGCGGCTACGACGAGCACCGCGAGCGCGATCTGTCCGGCCATACCTCTCATTCGTCGATGAGCGCGCGGTACCCGGCACGTCGCGCCGTGGCGATGTATCGAGGTCTGTCGGGATCGTCCCCCAGCTTCTCGCGCAGCCTTCGGATGTAAACGTCGACCGTGCGGTCCATGACCTCCGCCTCGCTCTTGCCATACAGCGAATCGAGCAGGGCTTCGCGGGTCACGATCCGTCCGCGCGCCCTGACGAGCGCGAGCAACAAGGCGAGCTCCGAATGGGTGAGGGTCATGCGCTCCTCTCCGCGGACGACCTGATGCCGGTCCGGGTCGATGACCAGGTCAGCGAGGGCGAGCCGGCCGCTCGGACCGTCGGTCGGCGTCGACCGTCGCAGGAGGGCCTTGAGGCGGACGACGAGCTCCGCGGGTGAGAACGGCTTGGGCAGGTAGTCATCCGCACCGGTCGCGATGCCAGAGATGCGGTCCGCCGTTGCGCCGCGGGCGGAGAGCATGAGGATCGGCACGCGCGAATCGGCGCGGGCCGCGCGTATCACCGCGAGACCGTCGAGGCCGGGCAGCATCAGATCCAGGACGACGGCGCGAGGCGCGCGCTCTCGGATCGCGGCAAGGGCAGCGATCCCGTCTGACGCCGTGATGACGGACAGGCCCTCGCGCTCGAGGTACACGCGGACGAGCTCGAGGATCTTCGGGTCATCGTCGACCACGAGGATCGGCGCGCGCTCCGCCGTAGTCGCCATGCCCAGCATGTTCGCACGGTGACAGCGTTCGATGACGTTCAGATGACACGACGGGCGTGCGACCGTATACGAGCGTCATCGCACTGTCACGGTCGCCCCGGAGGATGCGCTGCACGCCTGAAACGGAGGCGAAACGAAATGGGAGGACCACCATGGCGCGCATCCTCACACGCATCCTCGCCTACGCGGCGCTTGCCGCGCTGATCTTCGGCGGAATTGCGACCGCACCCGCGGCCGCGGCAAGCGGTAGCGCGGGCAACGTCTACACCGAAACGAATGCCGCCTCCGGGAACGCCATCCTTGCCTACGCGCGCTCGGCATCCGGCGCGCTCTCTTGGAGCGGGACGTATCCGACCGGCGGCCTCGGCAGCGGGTCCGGCCTCGGCTCGCAGGGCGCCGTGACCGTGAGCGACAACGGCGCCTGGCTCTACGCCGTCAATGCCGGCAGCAATGACGTCTCGGCCTTCGCGATCGAAGGTGATGCTCTGACCCTGACCGACCGCGTCGCCTCGGGCGGCACGCAGCCGATCAGCATCACCGCGAACGGCGGCCTCGTGTATGTGCTCAACGCCGGCACGCGGACCATCTCGGGGTTCTCGTCGGTGAACGGCGCGCTCACACCGGTCGCGGGATCGACCCAGACCCTGCTCGGCAGCGCCCCGGCGCAGGTCCAGTTCGCGCCCTCAGGCAACGCGCTCGTTGTGACCGACAAGGGGACCAGCACGCTCGAGACCTTCATCGTCGGAGCAGGCGGCGTCGCCGGCGCGCCGACGAGCTACCCGTCAGCGGGCTCAACGCCTTTCGGCTTCGCCTTCGGTCTGCGCGATGAGCTCTTCGTCTCAGAGGCGGCCGGCGCTCCGGCGGGCCTCAGCGCCGCGTCCTCATATCAGCTCGCGGCGAACGGCACGCTCACCACGGTGACCGCGTCGGCACCAACGACACAGGCAGCTGCGTGCTGGCTCGTCGTCACCGGCAATGGCCGCTACGCGTTCACGGCCAACGCTGCGAGCGACTCGATCTCCAGCTTCGCGATCGATCAAGACGGGAGCCTGACGCTCGTGGCCGCGCAGGCCGCGCACAGCACGGCAGCGCATACCACGGACATGGCGCTCAGCCGCACGCGGCGGGTCTGGCCGCGCGCTAAGCCAACGCGTCGCAGCGAGGTCGCCGGCGGTGACACGCCCGGCGGCCTCGACCCTGCGCTGAGCCGCAGGCGACAGCCGATGCGACAATCGCGGCCCGTGCGCTTCGGCCTCGACTTCGGGACGTCCAACACGTCCGTCGCCGTTTGGGACGGCGAGCGCTCCACCGTGCTCCCGATCGACCCGCTCGCTGGCGCGGCGATGCCGACGGTCCTCTACGTCCGCCGCGACGGCTCCAGCCTCGTCGGGCGGCCCGCGATCGAGGCGTACCTCGCGGACAACCGCCAGCGCGGGCCGGTCACGCGCGAGTTCAAGCCGCTCGGCATCCGCCTGGAGTCGTCCAATCCGCGTCAGAAGACCGTCGAGGCGATGATCTACACCGACACGTCGTCGCCAGGCCGCTTGTTCCAGGCGCTGAAGACATTCCTCGGTGACCCGCTCGACGTGAGCACGAGCGTCTTCGGCGAAGCGCGCGGGCTGGAGGACCTCATCGCGGTGGTCCTCGCTCACGTACGAGAGCGCGTGCGCGAGCTCGTCGGCGAGATGCCGGCCGAGATCACGATCGGCCGACCCGTCGAGTACGTGGGCGGCGCCGCGGCCGAAGCACGCGCGGTGTCGCGCATGCGGCGGGCGGCGGAGCTCGCCGGGTTCGGCGAAGTGCGTTTCGCGTTCGAGCCTGTCGGCGCGGCTCACGCAGCCGAGGTCACGCCCGGACTCACGCTCGTCTTCGACTTCGGCGGAGGCACGCTGGACCTCGCGGTCGTGCGCCGCGAGGGAATGAGGCTGGATGTGCTCGCGACCGCAGGCCGCAACATCGGCGGCGACCGCTGCACCGAGCGTCTCATCGACGACGTCGTCGCGCCACAGCTCGGCTCGCGCGCGACGTGGGGCCCGAAGCGACTACGGCTGCCGGCGTTCATCGTGAACGCGCTGCACGACTGGCACGCGCTCTCGGCGCTGAACGAGAAGCCGCTGCTGGAGGCGCTCGACGATCTCGTTCGCCAGGGCGCTCCAAAGCGCGAGCTCGCCGCGCTGCGCAGCGCGATCGAGCTGCAGCTCGGCTACGAGATCTTCATGACCGCCGACATCACCAAGTGCGCGCTCTCGACCGCGCCGGCAGCGATCCTCTCGTATCACCACGCCGCGGTCGATGTCGACGCGCGCCTGACTCGCGGACGCTTCGAGCGGCTCATCGACAACCTACTGACGGAGACCGACGCGCTGATCACCGATATCCTCGTGCGAGCGACCGTGAGCTCGGCCGAGGTCGCCGAGGTCGTGACCACCGGCGGATCGAGCGCGATCCCCGCCTTCCGCGCGGTGCTGGCGCGACGTTTCCCGAACGCGCGCGTCCGCGACGCGGCGGTCTTCACCAGCGTCGCGTCCGGGCTCGCGATGCCGGGCGTCGAGGAGGCCACGCTCGCGCGCTAGCGCCGCGTATGCTCGCTCCGATGGGGCGTCTCGCTCCACTTCGTGGATACGCGGCCGCGCTCGCCGCAGTCGCGCTGGTCAGTGCCGTCATCGGCGTCATCGAGGCACGCGCGCAGGTGGCGAATATCTCGATGCTCTACCTCCTGGCGGTGCTCGGTGCCGCCACTCGACTCGGCCGCGGCCCGGCGATCGCGGCGTCGATCGCAGCGTTCCTCGCGTTCAACTGGTTCTTCGTCGAGCCGACCCACACGCTCAGCGTGGGCGATCCCAAAGAGTGGTTCGCGCTCCTGCTGTTCCTCGTCACCGCGGTGATCACCAGCCAGCTCGCCTCGGACGAGCGTGACCGTGCGCGCGAGGCCGCGGAACGCGCTCGTGACGCCACGCTGATGTTCGAGGTCGCCCGCCTTCTCGGCGAGCCCGATCTCGAGACCGCGCTCGCGTCGGTGACCGAGCGCCTCCGCGAAGGCCTCGGCGTGGCCGGCGTGATGGTCGAGCTCGAAGGCGATGGTCTCCCACAGCGGACGATCGCGGGCGACACCTCTGCGATCGCCGCGGCCGACATCGGCTCCCTCGCCGCGTGGATCCCCTCCCCTCGCTCCGCAACGGGCTCCGGGGCGCGTTGGATCCGCGTGATGAACCCGCATGGCCCAGGCAGCGCACCGCGCGATGACCGCGTCCACGCGGTGCCGCTGCAGGCAGGCGGACGGCGGATCGGAACGCTCGCGATCGTCCGCGCGTCGCCTCGACCCGGGGCGGCGGACGACCGCATCCTCACCTCGGTCGCGACACAGCTCGCGGGCGCGATCGAGCGCTCGCGACTGCGTCGGCGCGCGACGGAGGCGGAGATCCTGCGGCGGACGGACGAGCTGAAGAACGCGCTGCTCGGCGCCGTGTCACACGACCTGCGCACGCCGCTCGCCTCGATCGTCGCCTCCGCCGGCAGCCTTCGGCAGACCGACGTGCAGTGGACCGATGCCGAGCGCGAGAGCTTCCTGTCGGACATCGAGACCGAGGCCCGTCGGCTCAGCCGGATCGTCAGCAATCTGCTCGACCTCTCCCGGATGGAGTCCGGCACGCTGCATCCCGAACGGAGCTGGTACGACCTCGCCGCGCTGATCGACGACGTCGTCGGACGCCTGCGACCGCTCACGCAGGACCACCCGGTCGAAGTCCGTGTGCCGGAAGACCTGCCGCCGGTCTCGCTGGACTACGTCGAGATCGACCAGGTCCTCTCGAACCTGATCGAGAATGCCGCACGCCACACCCCTGGCGGGACCGCGATCGTGATCAGCGCACACATCGCGGGTCCGGAGGTGGTCGTCGAAGTGTCGGACGACGGACCGGGCGTACCGAGCGATGCTCTGGGTCGAGGCGCATGGTGGTCGCATCTCGGTCGTCAACGGCGGGAAGGGCGGCGCGGTGTTCCGCTTCACATTGCCGATCGAACAACCAGCGAGAACGCCTGCGGCCATCGCGATGCCGTGAGTCCGGCCTCGGGAGCGCGCATCTTGTTGGTCGACGACGAGCCGGCGATCGTCCGAGCCGTCCGCGCGAATCTGGGAAGCCGAGGCTTTCGCGTCGAGGTCGCCGTATCCGGGAGCGAAGCGCTCGAACGCGCCGAATCGCATCCGGACCTCATCCTGCTCGACCTCGGCCTGCCCGACCTGGATGGTCTCGATCTGATCCGCACGCTCCGCGGCCGAGGGCGGGCACCCATCATCGTGCTGTCGGCTCGTGGCGCGGAACGGGACAAGGTGCGAGCCCTCGATCTCGGAGCCGACGACTATCTGACGAAGCCGTTCGGCGTCGAGGAGCTCCTGGCGCGGATCCGCGTCGCCCTACGGAACACGCTCCGGTCGGGGACCGACGAGCCCGTGTTCCGCACGCGCGGCCTCACCGTCGACATCGAGCACCGCCGCGTCACGGTCGATGGCGAGGAGCTGCATCTCACCCCCACGGAGTACGCGCTGCTGACGGCGCTCGTGCGCCATGCCGACCGCGTCGTGACCGACTCGATGTTGCTTCAGGAGGTCTGGGGACCGGAATACGGCGACGAAGACCACTACCTGCATGTCTACGTGGCGCGTCTGCGCAAGAAGCTCGAACGGGATCCACAGAAGCCGCGCTACATCGCGACCGAGCCTGGCGTCGGCTATCGCCTCCTGACCGAGGAGGCCTGACCCCGCCGCGACGCCGCGTGTTGAGCGAACTTTGAGCGCGCGGCCCATTCCGATGACCCGGCGTTGAGCAGTCGCGCCGCACGCTGGACGCCTGGCTACGCAGGAGGACGCAGAGGTCGCCGACGACGCGGCCGTACTGCCGTCGCCCGATCTCGTGCGGCGCATGGCGGTGCCGCAAGTGATCGTGCCGGTCGCGCGCCTCGATCGAGCGGCGCTTCGCGCGCTGGGGTTCGCCCGCGCGATATCGTCGGACGTCACGGCTGTCCACGTCGCGGATAGCGTGACCGCTGCCGAGCGGATGCGGGCAGGCTGGCGCGCGCGCGACGATGGCATCGCGTTGGTCGTGATCGAATCGCCGCATCGCGCGCTCATCCCGCCATTGCTCGCATACGTCGATGCACGAGCGCGCCAGGACGACGAACGTCCGATCACGGTCGTGCTCGCGGAGTTCGTCCCGCGTCACTTCTGGGAGTACGTGCTCCACAACCAGACCGCGCTCCGGCTCAAATTCCGGCTGTTCTTCAGGCCGAACACGGTCGTCGTCGATGTGCCGTACCACCTGGCCGGTGACGCTCGGCACGACGGCGCCGGGGCCTAGCCGAAGAGCGCCTTCCGCACGTCGGCCTCGACTTTCGTCGGCGACAGGACGACGATCCGGTCACCGACGAGCAGCTTCGTCGTGTCGTCCGCGTGCACCACGGCGCCCTTGCGCACGATGCCCCCGATCGCCGCGCCATCCGGGAGCCCGAGGGAGCCGATCGACTTGCCGGCCGAGGGCGTTCCCGGGGCGATCTCTGCCTCGATGAGCTCGAGGTGCGAGCCGGTGAGCGGCATGAGCGGAAGGAATCCGCCAGAGGGCAGCTCCTGCTCGATCACGTTCATGATGACGCGCGTCGACGAGATCGTCTCGTCGATCCCGAGGGCCTTGAACACGATCTCGTTCTTCGGGTCGTTGACGCGCGCGATGACGCGCGGCACGTTGCATTTCCACTTCGCCAGCTGGCAGATGATGAGGTTCGCGGGATCCTCGCCCGTCACGGCGATCACGGCATCCGCGCGCTGGCACCCGGCCTCCAGCTGATAGCGGCCCTCGTCGGCCGGTGCGTTCAGGACGACCGAGCCCAGCTTCTCCTCGATGACCTGGGCGCGCCTCCGATCGCTCTCGAGGAGCATGACCTCATGCGACGACTCGAGGAGCGCCTTGGCGAGATGGAAGCCGACCTCACCGCCGCCGGCGATGACGAAATACACCTAACCCAGCTCCCCGGCCATCGCGGCCTCCGCCGCTTTTGACTTCTCGATCAACACCTTACCGACCTCGGCGTCGCCCATGAGCATCGCCTCGAGCAGCGTGCCGAGGATCGTCGTGCGCGAGACCGTGCTGATCTCGTGCGAGCGATAGAGAGCGGCGCGGATCGGATCGTTCACCTTCGCGATGACGCGCTTCACGCCAAAGATCTGGCGTGCGATCTGCGCGGCCATGAGATTGCGGTTGTCACCCTGGGTGAGGGTGAAGACGGCGTCGGCCTTGTCGATGCCCGCGGTCCGAAGCACGTCGAGATCGGTGCCGTTGCCGAGCAGCGTCGTGCCGTGGAAATCCTGTGGCAGGTGGACGAACGAACCGCGTTCGAGGTCGACGATCGTGACCGCGTGACCAGCCTTGTCGAGCTGGCCCGCGAGGAACGCGCCGACCCGCCCGCATCCGACTATGACGATGTTCACCGTGTCTCTTCCTGACGATACGCGAGCACCGCGCAGTGCGCTCCGACGTAGACGCCCTGGACCGTCTTCCCAACGTACACCCGGCCTAAACGCTTGCGGAACGGCATCCCAAGGACGATGAGATCGGACTTGCGATCGCGCGCGGTGTCGACGATCGCCGCGGCAGCTTCGCGCGCCTGAACGAGCTCGGTGTCGATGTGCGCGCCGGACTGCTCCGCCACTTTGACGGCGTCATCGAGCACGCCCTCGCCGCGCTCGCTCTCTGATTCCAGGATCGCATCGAGGGGGAGGTTCCACCGCACTTCGATCACGTGGATGGCGACGATCTCGGCCTTCGCCGGTTTTCCCAGGGCGATCGCGACACGGAGGACCTCGGGGTCAACGCTCGTACCCGCGAGCGGCACGAGGATCCGTTTCAACTGCATGGCTCGCGGGAGTCTACTGCGGTGAATCCTCTGGCCCGCGCGGCGTGACGCCGTGGCCGGTGTCCTCCGTGTGATACGGAATGTCGATCACGATCGTGTTGGGACGGAAGAGCAGCGATAGCTTGAGGCGCAGGGCCGTCTGGCTGTGAAGGATCCACTCCCACCAGTTGCGCGGCACGAATTCAGCGAGCACGACGGTGATCGGACGATCGTCACGCTCGTCGATACGCTCGATGTACCGGAGCAGCGGCTGCAGCAGCGAGCGGTAGGGCGACTCGATGACGTCCAGCGGCACCTCCGTCGTCCACCGCCGCCAGCGGCGCGCGAACTCCTCGGCGCTCTCCGCCGTCGACGCGATGTGCACCGCGCGCACGGTCGGCGAGATCGATCGCGCGAACGCCACGGCCTGCAATGTGGCGCGGTCGAGTCGCGCGACGGGTATGAGCACGACGGGCGGCTTCAACACCGGGATGGGCTCGTCCGGGCGCTCCAGCAGGAGCGCATCGTGCACCGTCCGGTAATGACGATTGATCGCGAAGAGCAGTCCGACCAGGATCGGCATCACGAGAAGCACCATCCACGCGCCATAGAAGAATTTCGTGTACACGACGACGACCAGCACCGTACCGGTGACCAGCGTGCCGAAGGAATTGATGAACACGGAGAGGCGCCACCCGGGATTGCGCAGCCGCCACCAGCGCCGCACCAGGCCGCTCTGGGAGAGCGTGAACGCGGCGAACACGCCGATCGTGTAGAGCGGAACGAGCTCGGTGACGCTGCCGTGGAATGCGGCCAGGACCGCGGCCGACATGAGCGCCAGCGCGATGATCCCGAACGAGAAGGCGAGGCGCTCGCCGCGGAAGGCGAATTGCCGCGGCATGAAGCGGTCATCGGCGAGCACCGAGGCGAGTCGCGGGAAGCCGCTGAAGCCCGTGTTCGCGGCGAGCAACAGGATGATCGCGGTGGAGAGTTGGACGAGGTAATAGAAGGGTGTGCCGTCGCCGACGAGCGAATCGACACCAGCGTTATGACGGCGTTCCGCGACTCAGGTGGCTTGAAGTTCGGCACGCCATTGGCGATCGCCTCACTGCCGGTCAGCCCGACCGAGCCGGAGGCGAAGGCGCGCAGCACGATCAGTGGCGTCAGCATCTCCAGTCCCGTGGGCTCGAAGGCGTCGCGTGGAATGACCGCGACCGGGACATCGCCCGACACGATGCGGAAGAGGCCGTAGCCGATCAGGCCGAGAAGCGATAGGACATAGACGTACGTCGGCGCGGCGAAGATCACGCCGGCCTCGCGGATCCCGCGCAGGTTGCCGACCGTGAGCAGCGCTATGAGAGCGAGCGACCAGAGCACACGGTGGTCGTGCACCGCTGGCACGAAGCTGGAGATCGCCGCGACGCCCGCGGCCGACGACACCGCGACGGTCAGGACATAGTCGATGAGCAGCGCGGACGCGGCGATCAGCCCGGGTATGACACCGTGGTTGTCTTTGGCGACGATGTAGCTGCCGCCGCCGTTCGGATAGGCGCGGATGACACGGGATTCCGAGAGGATGACGACCGCGAGGACCACGCAGACCGCGATGGCGATCGGCATCGTGAGCGCGAGGGCCGCCGACCCGGCGATCGCGAGCACACGCATCGCCTCCTCGGTCGCGTACGCGGAGGACGAGATGTTGTCCGACGCCAAGATCGCGAGCCCCGTCTTCTTGGAGAGCCGCTCACCGGCCTCTTCCTCGGACGTGAGCCGCGCGCCGAACAGGATGCGGCGCGCTCCCTCGGCGACGCGACCGAGCCGACTCTGCGCCGCGTCGACGCGTGGCGTCGCGACGTAGTGGCCCCCGCGGCGACGGAACTCGCCGGCCGCGGGACGGATGATCCGCACGCGGCGGTCGCCGATCTTCGATCCGGAGTGAGTGGCGCGCTCCTCGAGCGAAGGCGCGTCGGCGCCTTCCTTGCCACCGTTATCGCCTCGGTCGCTCATCCTCCGCGTCCAGCGGCTCGGGGTCGTCGAGGTGATACGGGACGTCGAGCACGGCCGTGTTGCGCCGTACGAATAGCCGTAGCTTCAACAGCAGCGCGGTCTGGTTGTGGAGCAGAGCTTCCCACCAGTGCCGCGGCACGAACTCCGCGAGGACGACGATGATGGGCCGTCCGGGACCATCCCGGTCGATCGCGTCGAGATACTTGAGGAGCGGTGGCATGAGCGCACGGTACGGCGAGATTATGGTATCGAGCGCGATCGCCTCGCCTACGACGCTTCCCCACCGCCGCTTGAACGCTCGTGCGCCGTCCGTGTCGTACGAGATGTGGACGGCGTGGACCTCACCCCCCAGGCCGCGCGCGATGCTGAGCGCGCGCAAGGAGGCGCGATCGATGCGGCTGATCGGCACGACGATGCGCGGCGTTGTGGGCTGGACCCGGACCGGCGCGGCGGCCGCGATGAGCAGGCTGTCCTCGATCGAGCGGTAATGGCGGTTGATCGCAAAGAGCATCGCGACGAGCACCGGCAGGATCGCGATGACCATCCACGCGCCCACCTGGAACTTACTGATGCCGACGACCACGGCGACGACGCCCGTTGCGACCGCGCCGGCGCCGTTGATCACCGCGCCGACCTGCCAGCCGCGGCTCCGGTCGCGTAGCCACTTCCGGACCATGCCGCCCTGGGACAGCGTGAAGGCGATGAACACGCCGACGGTGTAGAGCGGGATCAGTCCGGTGACGCTCGCGTCGTAGGCCACGATGAGGAACGAGGACACGAGCGCCAGCGCCACGATGCCGGTGCTGAAGGCGAGGCGATCGCCGCGCTGCGCGAACTGTCGGGGCATGAAGCGATCGACGGCCATGATCGAGGCGAGACGCGGGAAGCCGTTGAAGGCGGTATTCGCGGCGAGGATCAGCAACAACGCCGTCGAGAACTGGACCAGATAGAAATACCAGCTCGTGCCGACCAGCGAGCGCGCCAGGAGGCTCAGGACCGTTTCGGTCTCGCTCAGGTCCGGCTGGATGCCGATCGACGTCGCGAGGAAGCTGATCGAGAGAAAGATCGCGCCGAAGAGCGAGCCCATCACGACCAGGACGACCTGAGCATTGCGAGCCTCGGGCTTCTTGAACGCCTGAACGCCGTTGGCGACGGCCTCGGTGCCAGTGAGCGCGACCGAGCCGGAGGCGAACGCCCGCAGCAGCAGCAACAGGGTGAGCGGTTGTGTTCCTTCCGGCGGGAACGACTGGATCGGCGCCGGTGCGCTCGGGAGGTCGCCGGACACTCCGCGCCACAGACCCAACGCGATGAGGCCGAAGATCGCGACGACGTACACGTAGGTGGGAGCCGCGAAGATGTTCCCCGCCTCGCGGATGCCACGCAGGTTCCCGATCGTCAGGAGCGCGACGAGGCCGACCGCGATGCTGACGCGCCCGGGGTGTAGGTCCGGGAAC
>VBEZ01000064.1 GCA_005882255.1 Chloroflexota bacterium
CCGAAGCAGGCGCCCCGCGAGCTCGTCGATGTCGAGCACCGCGCTGATCTCCGACGCCAGCCGCTGGAGGATCGCGAGCTGCCGTCCATGCGCGTGCGCGGAGGCCGCGAATTGCTCGAGCACGCCGCCCGGACCGGGAACATTCGCCATGTCCTCCTCTTCGATCGCGCCGACGCGGCGGAGATAGGCGGCGCCGTGCTGACGGTCGCGGTCGATGACGCGGAGGAACGCGTCGACGACATCGGGATGGAACTGCGTCCCGCGGCACCGCACGAGCTCGGCGCACGCGAACTCGACGCTCTGCGCCTGCTTGTAGGCGCGCCGGCTCACGATGACCTCGAACGCGTCGGCCGCGGCGACGACGTACGCCTCGATAGGGACCGAGTCACCCGCGAGCTTCTCGGGGTAGCCGGCGCCGTCGAAGCGCTCGTGGTGCGCCCGCACGATCGGCACGAGGTCGCGCAGCGGCTCGACCGCCGCGAGGATCGACCCACCGACCGCGGGGTGGGTGCGCATGATCACCCACTCGTCGGCGCTCAGCGGGCCGGGCTTGTTCAGGATCGCGTCCGGCACGCCGATCTTGCCGATGTCGTGCAGCAGCGCACCGAGCTGGACGCGACGCAGCTGGTCCGACGAAAGCCGCATCTCGTCCGCGATCGTCCGCGCGAGCGCGGCGACCCGCGCGGAGTGGCTGCGGGTGTATGGATCGCGCGCGTCGACCGCGGCGGCGAGCGCCTTCACCGACGCGAGGTAGAGCTCGCGCATCTGCGCCAGGTGCTCCGCGTTCTCGAAGGCGGTCGCGACGAGGTTCGCGAGCGACTGCAGCACCGCGATGTCCTCGTCGTCGAACATCCCGGGCCGATACGCCTGGCTCGAGAGCACGCCGACCAGGCGACCGCGGCTCTTCAGCGGGACGTGGACCGCGGAGAGCGACGGGCGTTTCTCATCGCCGAAGGGCATGCCGCGGCGCTGCACGGGGTCGTCGACGCCGCGCACCAGGTAGGTCTCGCCGGTGAGGACGACCTGGCTCGTCGGGCCGGTGCCGAGCGGATAGCGCTCACCCGCCCAGACCTCGGCGCCCTCGGCCTGCAGGATGAACTCGAATTCCCTCTTGTCGGCGTCGTAGCGCGCTACATAGAAGGAGTCCCGCGCGACCAGCGCGCCCGCGGTCTCGTACGCGAGCTTCGCGATGCCGAACGGCTCGCGAACCCCGGCGAGCGTCCAGGCCAGCACGTTGAGCGCCGAGAGGCTACGGATGCGCTGCTCGCGCTCGGCCCTGACGCGCGCCGACCGCATGGCGGCCGCGGCGAGCTGCGCGAAGGCGAAGAGTCCCTGGCGGTCGATCGTGTCGAAGGTGCGATCGGGGTCGGTGGTGGCGATGCCCACGCTTCCGGCGACCTCTCCGCCGAGCATCACCGGCGCAGCCATGGCGGCGTGGATGCCGGCCTCGCGCAGCAGATCCGAGTTCCCGCTCGTATCGCCATGCGTCTCGAGCGCGTAGTCGCGGATGCTCACGACCTCGCGGCGCCGGATCACCTGCCGCACCAGCGGCCCGACGACCTGCGGCGCCGACAGCGGGGCGGCGAGCCCGAGGCCCGCGATGTCGACCGCGGTCTCGCCACGCAGCTCGGTGACGAGCACGAACTCGGTGTCGTACGCCTCGCGCATCTCCTGAGCGATCCGCCGGATCACGTCCGAGACGGCGCCGGTCTCGGCCGCCAGCTCGCGGGACACGGCTTCCACGCGGCGTGCCTGCTCGATGATGCGCGCGTTGCGCAGCGCGATGGCCGCGTGCGCCGCGAGGCCTTCGAGCGCACGCACGTCGTTCTCGTCGAACGGACGCACCTGCAGCCGGCCGACCGTGAGCGTCGCGGCGATCTCGCCCTGCACGACGATCGGTACGCCGACGATCGACCGCACGCCGATGTCCTTGATCGCTGGGACCGCGGTCGGGTCGGCGGCGTAGTCCGCCCACGCGACGGCGCGGCGCGACCGCAGCACGGCGCCGACGATGCCGACGCGAGCGGAGGCATGGATGCCGACCGCGCGCTCGCCGGTGCCTGCGCCGGCGACGATCGTGAACTCGTCGCCGCGGCGCCGGTTGATCGTCGCGTGGTGCGCGTCGACGAGGAGCAGCGCGTTGCGCGCGATGGAGCGGAACAGTCCCTCCGGCGCCGTCTCCTGTCCGATCTCGGTCGCGACGCGCTGAAGGCTGCGCGCGAGCCGCAGCGCGCGAGCGCCGGTGCGCTGCTCGCCACGGTAGTGGTCGACGGTGGCGCTGAGGATGATGAGCACCAGGATCACGACCATCGCCTCGCCGAAGATCTGCGGGATCGGCGTGGGCACGCCGAGCCCCACGCGTACGATCTCCTGACCGACGCGACCGACGAGGTATGCCGCCCCCGTCGCGGTCACGCCGTGGCGTCCGAGCCGGTACATCGCGAGCGCGCCGATCGCGATCACCACCACGAACGCGACGCTGCGCTCGTTCGGCGCGCTCGCGATCATCCAGGCGGCGGCCGCGGAGAGATCGCCGATCACGACGAACGCCGGCGTCTCCGATAGCGGGACCGGAGCGCCGCCGCGGCGCACGTCGTCGCGCCAGATGAGGAACGACGTCGCGAGGAGGAAGCCGAGGGCCGCATACGCGAAGAGCAGCGCCGCCTGCCCGCCGATCGCGATCCACGCGACCGCGCCCACGACCGCGATCAGTCGCGCCATCAGCAGGACATCGCGTGGGAAGAAGCGGGCCATCCCGCGACCACGATAGGTTTCGCGGACGGTGGCGGGTGTCGGTCCGGTGACGGCCACCGCGCGTCAGCTCGTTATGGGTGGTGGTACTTCCGGCGCGAGCTCCGCGTCCGCGATGAGGGCGAAGAGCGTGCCCAGCACGAAGTAGTTCTGCAGCGAACGCCACGCGAAGTACAGCGGCACGAACGGCCACACCAGCGGCGCGCTTGTGACCGCGCGCCGCCAGCGCGCGAAGACCACCAGCAGCGCCGCGAACACGACGAGCGCGAGCGCCCCATACACCCCACGCGCGAGGAGCGGGCCGATCCCCGCCAGCCCGAAGCGGATCAGCCCGACCCCGTCCGGCTCGAGCGGGCCGAGCAGCGGCGCGCTCACGCCTTCGATGAACCGCTGTGGCGCGAGGAGCGCGAACGGCAAGTTCACCACGAGCGTCACGGCGCCCGCGACCGCCGCGCGACGGACCGCTTCACGCGATCCCCAGCGCTGCCACACGAAGGCGACGTAGAAGGGCGCGACGAACCACGCCGTCTGGCGCGCGGCGCAGGCGAGACCGAGCAGGATCGGCGAGAGCCACGACCGCCGGAGGGCAAGCCACGACGCGACCACCAGCAGTGCCCAGGTCGGGTCGATCCCCGCGAGGATCTGCTGTCGCAGGACGATCGCGTTTCCGACGATCGTCGCGAGCGCCATCGGTCGCCACGCGAGACGAAGCCGCGAGGTCGCGACGAGCCCGAGGATCAGCACCTCCGCGAGGAACACCCAGCGGACGTCGCCGAGGCCGAGCGCGACGAACGGCGCCACGACGAGGAAGGACAGGGCCGGGTAGTTGTAGGTGTGGAGGACCGTGCCGTCGTCGAGATGCGTCGCGAGCTGAGGGTCCATGTGAAAACGCGCGAGCGCCTCAGGCAGATCGAACACGGCATAGGGATCCTGGCCGCTGACGAAGAGCTCGGCCGACCGATGCAGCGCGGCGACGGCGTCGGCGTGATACGGGACCGCGACGATGCACGCGAGCCCCACCAGGGCGAAGGTCGTGAGCACGAGCCCGGTCGCGATCGCGTCGCGCAGTGGCGCCCGCCAGCGGGCGTAGGCGAGCAGCGGCAGCCCGAACGCGATGAGGATCCCGAACACATCGTCCGGCGCGAGACCGGACGAGCCGACCGCGAGGTGGCGATCGAAGAGCGCGGCCATGACCGCGATGGCGACGATGCCGAAGCCAAGGCGCCGCAGGCGATCCGACGGATGCACCCGCGACGGATCGACGAGGACGAGGACGGTGTAGCCGAGCGCGAACATCGCCGCGATGAGGACCGGCGCGGGCAGGACGGCGACATCAGGCGATGCGAAGAGATCGAGCGCCGGCGTCCACAGCGCGAACGCGGCGACGGTGAACGCGCGCAGGTGGGGGGCCGTACGCCAGGTGGCCAGGGCCGCGACGGCGAAAAAGGCCGCCATCGCGAACGGCGTTTCAGCGAGCGCGCGCGCGGTCGCGACGTATACACCGGCGGTCAGCGCGAGCGCGATCCACACCGACGCGCGCGGAGGCCGCTGGAGCGTCGCGAGCATGAGCACGACGACGAAACAGCCGAACGCAACAGCGAGCGGCACGTCCGCGCCGGACCCGGAGAGAGCGCGGCGGCCGAGGCCCGCCGACGCGATGCCGGTGGCGGTGAGCGCGAGGCCGACGCGCAGCGCGACGCCCAGGCGCGGATCGAAGCGGCGCTCGACCGTCACGTCGGGACTCCGGCGGAGCGCCTCGGCCAGCTTTGGCTCGCGCATTCGCTGCGGAGGCTAACAAGGCGCGCCCATAGACTCGCAGGGCGTGAAGGCCGAGGCCGCCCGTCGCCCGCGTCTGGTGTGGGCCGCCGGCGTCGTCGTGATGGTGCTGGCCGGGCTCGCCGGGCTCGGGATCTTCATCGCCAAAGAGCCGTACGGCTACGACCTCTGGGCGTACGTGCTCGCCGCCCGCCACCTCATCGCAGGCGAGCCTCTGTACGCCGCCCACCCGGAAGTCCCCTTCGGGCCGTTCGGCGAATACCACTACGCGCCGCCGGCGGCGGTGCCGTTCATGCTCCTCGCCCCGGTGCCGTTCTGGGTCGCGACGGTGATCTGGATCGGCATCAACGCCGGAGTGGCGGCGGCGATCGGCTGGTACCTCATCCGGCCACTGCCGCGGGACGCTCGGCCGTGGGCGGCGGCCGCCTTCGTGCTGTTCCTTCCGACGATCCTCGAGATCGCGCTCGGCAATCTCAATGTGCTCACCCTCGGGCTCTGTCTTTGGGCCTGGGAGCTGCGCAGGCGGTCCGCGGCCGCGGGGACGGTCCTCGCGGTGGCGATCGGCGTCAAGCTGCTGCCCCTGACCCTCGTCCTCTTCTATCTCGCGTCGGGGCGCTGGCGCGTCGTCGCCTGGACGATCGCCGTGGGTGTCGCGGGCCTCGTCGTCACGGCGGTCGTGTTCGCGAGCGACTTCCCGGCGTACGTCGCGCTGCTGCTCGCGCTGATGGACAGCCACTGGACCGCCGACCTGATCGCGAGCACGCCTCCGGCAGAGGTGGCCGCGTTCCTCGGGTCGCCGATCGGCCGCTGGCTCCTGCCCGTCGCCTCGCTCGCGACGGCGATCCTCGGTGGGCTCGCGGCCCACCGCTACGCGCGCGATGAGACACACCTCCATCACCTCGCTCTCGCATTCGCCCCGTACCTCGCATCGTTCGGCCTGCTGTGGTTCCCCTACCTCGTGACCGCGCTCCCGCTCATGGCGAGCACGCTCCACCGCGCGCTGCACCTGCCACGACCCGGGATGCGTGGCGCGCTCACCGCGGCGCTCGCCCTCAGCTGGCTGTTGCTTCAGGTCGTGGGCGAGCGCAACGACCTCGTTCCGATCCTCGCGCACTTCCTCGGGCTCGTCGTCCTGCTCGCCGTCGCGCTCGCGGTGCTGTGGCTCGCGCGATCGCGTGACGTCCCCGAGCCCATCGCCGCGCGCGCGGCAGCATGACGATGACCGACCGCGCGATCGCCGCCGCGCTCGCCGTGCTGGTGCTCGTCGCGCGTGTCGCCTTCGCCGCGCAAACGCTGTGGGCCTGGGACTCGGTGCTGTATGCGCGGGCGCTCGAGCAGGGCTTCTCCGTCGGCGTGGATCTGGCGGATCAGCGGCCGCATCCGCCCGGCTACCTCTTCTATCTCGGCGTCGCGGCTCTGATCCGCTTCGTCACGCGCGATAGCAACGCCGCGCTCGTCGCCGTCAGCGTGATCGCGTCCGCCCTCACCGCGGCCGCGGTCTACCTGCTCTGCCGCCGCTGGGCGGACCGCGCGCTCGCCGCTGTCATCGCGCTCGGCGCGGCGTCGGCGCCGCTGGTCTGGACGTACGGCGAGGTTGCCATGCCGTACGCGGTCCTCGGCCTGCTGAGCGTCGTGCTCGCCGCGTCGCTGCGCGAGGCGCGCTCGCGCCCTTGGCCCGCGGCGCTGGTCGCGTCGGCCGGGCTCGGCCTCGCCGCAGGATTTCGGCAGGACCTGCTGCTCCTCATCGGTCCGCTGTGGCTCTGGATGCTCGCGGCGCGTTCGTGGCCGCTCGGCGCGCAGGCCTCGCGCGTGAGCGAGCTGTCGCCGGCGGCGGGCAGCGACGCGCTGCTGCGCAACACGCTGCTCACGGTGTACGCGCTGTGGTGGGGGCTGCTCGGCTTCGCCTTGCTGCTCGTCACCGCGCTCGTCGCGAGAGTTCTCGCACGGCGCCGCCCTAGAGGCGACGCGGCCTTCTTCGCGCTGTGGCTCGCACCCGCCGCGCTCGTCTACGTCACGATCCACATCGGCGACCCGGGGTATCTCATGTCGGTGCTCCCGGGTCTGTACGTCGCGTGCGCCGCGCTGCTCGCACCGACCGCGGCCAAGGCGCCGCGGGCGGCGGTCGCGTTCGCTGCGTTGCTCGTCGCGATCAACATCGCCGTCTTCATCGTCTCCGATGCCCCATTCTCAGCGCGCGCGATCG
>VBEZ01000165.1 GCA_005882255.1 Chloroflexota bacterium
TCGTCCAGCGGTCATCATCCGGGCGCACTTCGCGAACGACGCGTGCCGGCACGCCGAGCACCAGCGACCGGGCCGGGGCGGCGAAACGTTCGGGGAGCACCGCGCCCGCGCCGACGATGGTGCGCTCGCCCACCGTGTTGGCACCGACGAGCACCGCGGCGGACCCGATGAGGACGTTCCGCGCGACGATCGATGAATGCACGATGGCCCCGTGACCGATCGTGCATTCCTCCCCGATGATGGTCGGCTCGCCGGTGTCGGTGTGGATGGTGCAGTTGTCCTGCACGTTGGAGCGCTCGCCGATCTCGATCCGGTCCATGTCGCCGCGCAGCACCGAGCCGAACCACACCGACGCGCCCGACCGGACCGTCACGTCGCCGATGAGCACGGCCGTCGGCGCGACGAATGCGTCTGGCGCCACCGTCGGTCGCTTGCCGCGGTAGCCGTAGAGCGGCACGGCTCCGTAGAGTAGGTGGCGCGATGAAGACCCGCGACCTCCGCGTCGAAGGCTACCGGCCGCTCATCCCGCCGGCGATCCTGCTCGACGAGCTTCCGCTCTCCGAGACGGGCTCGCGGACGGTGGCGAGCGCGCGCGAAGAGCTCGTGCGTATCCTCGATCGCGAGGACGACCGCCTCATCGTCGTCGTCGGACCGTGTTCGGTGCACGACGTCGAAGCCGCGATCGACTACGCGCGCCGGCTCGCGACCGTCGCGACCGATCTCGCGGCCGATCTCCGCATCGTGATGCGTGTCTATTTCGAAAAGCCGCGCACCACGGTCGGCTGGAAAGGCCTGATCAACGATCCGGGCCTTGACGGCAGCTTCCGCATCAACGATGGCCTACGCCTCGCGCGCCGCCTGTTGCTCGACCTCGCGGAGCTCGGCGTGCCCGCCGGCTGCGAGTTCCTCGACCCCGTCTCGCCGCAGTACACCTCGGACCTCGTGAGCTGGGGCGCGATCGGCGCCCGCACGACGGAGAGCCAGGTGCACCGGGAGCTCGCCTCGGGGCTGTCCATGCCGGTCGGGTTCAAGAACGGCACCGGCGGCACGGTGCAGATCGCGATCGACGCGGTGCGCGCGACCGGGCACCCGCACCGTTTCATCGGCGTGACCGAGCAGGGCCTGGCGGCATTCGTGAGCACGCGCGGCAATCCCTATGGCCATGTGATCCTGCGCGGCGGCGCGCGCGGCCCGAACTATGACCGCGCGAGCGTGCGTAGCGCGCTCGGCGCCCTGCGCGACGCGGGCCTCCCCGAGCGACTCATCATCGACGCGAGCCACGGGAACAGCGAGCGGGATCACCTGCGGCAGGTCGTCGTCGCGGCAGACGTCGCGGGGCAGATCGCCGCGGGCGAGCGCGGGATCGCGGGCGTGATGATCGAGAGCTTCCTCGTCGCCGGGCGACAGGAGCTGACCGACCCCTCGCGCCTGGTCTACGGGCAGAGCATCACCGACGCGTGCATCGGATGGGACGAAACGGTGACGGTGCTCCGGGGGCTCGCGTCGGCGGCGCGCGAACGCCGCTCGCGCGGCGCGGATCAGCGCGCTCGGGTCGCGTCCACCAAGCGGTAACCGAAACCGCGCGCGGTCTCGATGGCGACCTCGGTCACGGTGGCGTCTTCCAGCTTCTTACGTAGACGCCCGACGTGCACGTCGACGAGGCGCGTGTCGCTTCCCGGCTCGTAGCCCCAGACCCCGGTGAGCAGATCGTCACGCGTGAACACGCGGCCCGGCTCCCCCGCGAGCGTGCGCAGAAGCTTGAACTCGGTCGGGGTCAGCTGCACCTGCCGATCACCGGCGATGGCCTGGACGCTGCCGCTGTCGATCACGAATCTGCCGAAGCGGAGCTGTTTGGCACCGGTGCCCTCGTGCGACATCTGCGAGCGGCGGAGCAGCGCTTCGATCCGCGCGAGCAGCTCGTCGTTGTCGAAGGGCTTGCCGATGTAGTCGTCCGCGCCGACGCGGAGGCCGACGACACGATCCGGTGGCTCCTTCTTGGCGGAAATGAACAGGATCGGGATGTCGGTGTTGCGCCGGAGCTCGAGGCAGAGGCTGATGCCATCGAGGCTCGGCATCATCACGTCGAGGGTCACGACGTCCGGCCGTACACGCTCGAACGTATCAACGGCCTGACGCGAATCGGTAACAACGTGCGTCGCGTAGCCTTCCTCGGCCAGGATGCTCGAGAGCAGCATCGCGATGTCGCGGTCGTCCTCGACGATCATGACCCGCGCGCCGGTATGCGAGGGCGCGATGGCGGCCGACGGCCGCTGTTCGATCATCGTGACGGTCCGGTATCGCATTTGCCGTGCCACATGTAACGATCTCGCCTACGGCTCGATCGTTCTGCCAGGCGCGTCGGCTCGCCCTGCGGCTTCGCCTACGCCGGAGTATTCGGGCAGCTGGCTGCCCTCATCTCCTTGGCGGGATGCGCTTCGCGCCCCGCCGCAGTAACGACGCAGCCATCGCGCCGGACTTAGAAGGAAGCGTTAACTACCGCGAGCTTTTCCCGGATCCAGCCAGAGGACGAGGCGACGTCGTCCGGCCACCCTGAGTAGAAGAGGCGGTCCGTCTCGTCCTCGATGGCCTGGCGCGCCTGGGCTCCTTTATCGGTCGTCCGGAGCGCGCCGTCGGGGGCGACGAAGCCGTCGCGCCGCAGGCGCGCGAGCTCGGTGGCGACGTCCGCGGGCCGCTGCGTCGTGAGCTTCGCGGCGAGCTCCACTTCGCTCGTGGCCTCGCCTCGCCAGACGCGCGTGAGTGCGTCGAGGGTGGGGCCATCCAGGCCGGCCTGCCGCCAGGCGGCCACATGGCAATCGTCGCGGGCCTGCCACAGGCCATACACGGCGTTCTCGAGGGCGACCATCGGATGCGCGCCGTTTCCGGCCATACGCCGAGCCCGCGGGATGTGCGCATGCCAGCGTCGATCGAGGCTCGCCGCCGTCCCCTCGAAGGCGCGCTCGAGCAGCGATGCGAGTCGCGCGAGGTCGTTCGCGGCCAGCGGCGATGGCAGCGACGCCAGGTAGGCGTCGGCCTCACGGCGCACGCGCAGGGTGAGATCTCGACCCGCCGGCGTCAGATCCCAGCGCGCGTCCTTCTCATCGACCAGCCCGGCGTCGCGCGCCGCGGCCGACGCGGCCTGGTACTGGTCCCACTGCGTCGCGTACGGGTTCCACATCTCGCTGAGCCGTCCGCCGCCCTGCGGCGCGACCCCGCCGATGGCGAAGAACAAGCTGGGCCGATCGATGCCGAGGTCCTCCATGAGCCGGAGCGGGAACGTGAACTTCGTGCGCCGCTTGTTCAGGAACTCGAGAAAGAGCGGGACGAGCTCGAGCGGATAGGGCGGTCTCATGCGGGCACCGCCTTGCGCGTCGCGAGCCGCACCGCGAGCTGCCGGAGCGCGACGGTCGTCTTGTCGTTCGGCTCGGCGAGGACATATGGCACGCCGAGGTCGGCCGCCGCGTCGGCCTTCTCGGCGTACGGCACGACGACGTCCGGCTTGCGGTTCAGGAATTTCGCGACACCCGCGTCATCGATGCCCTTCGGCGTATTGCGAACGAGCGTGACCAGGATGCGCGCCTCGGAGATCCCGATCCGCGTCAGCATTGCGAGCGTGTCCGACGTACTGCGTAGCGCCGCGAGATGGGGCGCCGTGACCACGCACACGATGTCGGTGACGTCGAGCGAGGCGAGCGTGATCTCATCGAGCTTCGTGGCCAGGTCGAGCACGACCACATCACGTCCGCCGCGCGCGAGATCGATGGCCTGCTGCACGGCCGCGATGCTGACGAGCTCGGCCTCCTCGGGGGAGGGCGGGGCGGCGAGGATGCGGACACCGCTCTTGTGATCGGCCAGGTATTGCGCGAAGTCCTCTTCGGTGACGCGGGTGATGTCGCCGCGTGCGTAGTCGACGATCGTCGCGCGCGGACGAAGATCGAAGAACATCGCGGCGTTGCCGAACTGCAAGTTGAGATCGAGGAGCACGACGGATTTTCCCTCGGCGGCGAGGGCGGCGGCGACGTTGGCCGCGAGCGTCGTCGCGCCGACGCCGCCCTTGCCGTGCACGAACGCGATGACCACCGCGAGCTTGCGCGGCGCCGCGACCACCTCGGCCACGCCCCGCGTCTGTCGCAGGATCGTCTCGATCTTCGCCGCCAGGACCGCCAGGTCGATCGGCTTGCCGATGTAGTCGTCGGCGCCGTGGGAGTAGCCCGCCAGGATGTCCTGCTCCTGTTTGGCGGCGGAGAGGACGATGATCGGCGTGCGGGCGGTGCGGCGATCCTCGCGGAGGCGTTTGACGAGCTCGAGGCCGTTCATCAGCGGCATGTTCACGTCGGTGACGACGAGGTCCGGCGGCCCCTTGCTTTCGACGAGTCGCAAGGCCTCGACACCGTTCGCGACCGCTTCGACGCGGTACCCGCGTTTCGCGAGGTAGACGGTGCAGAGCTTGCGGATCGCGTCGTCGTCGTCGACGCAGAGGATCTTTTCGCCCGCCATGCCATCCTTTCGGTCTTCCACCCGCCGCTAGACTCGCCGCAGTGCGCCGCTGCGAAACATTAAGGCTTCCGTGAGTACAGGAATCAACCTCGGCGACCCGTACAAAACATCGCGCTCACGCACGCTGTCCCGCGTACTTCTCGCGCTGGGCGTGCTCATCGCGGTCGTCGCCGGCGCAGGCACCTACCTGTACGGCGTCGCCGCTCGCACCGCGCCTCCGACCGAGGTGGCGACGGTCGACGTGCTCGTCGCTACGCGCGATATCGAACCACGGTCGGCGCTCGGCGCGAGTGACCTCAAGGTCGTCCAGCTGCCGCGCGATGCTGCGCCCGCGAACGCGCTTCACGACGCGACCAGCGTGACCGGAATGATCACCACGGTCGCGCTCTCCAAGAACGAGCCCGTGCTGCCGACGAAGGTCGCGCAGACCGGTAGCGAAGGCCACATCGCGGTCCTGCCTCCCGGCGCGACGGTCGCGAACTCGGTGGCCTTCCGCGCCATGTCGCTCAATATCCCCGACGCGAACGCGGCGGGCGGAGCGATCACGGCTGGCGATCACGTGGACATCCTGTACACGCTCGCCGTGGCCGAGCCGAAGCAGGACTTCATCGGACGCATCGTGATCCAGGATGTGCCGGTGCTCGCGAAGACGATCACCGTGTACACGCTGCGCGTGGACGTCACGACCGCGGAGCGGATCGCGGCGCTTCAAGCATCGGGCGGGAGCCTCGCGCTGCTCCTGCGTGCGCCGGGTGACGCGCGACCCGCCGGGACCGCGGGCGCGAGCTTTACGAACGAGGCGCAGCGGATCCAGCGGCCCTAGCTCCGCCGCGCGTCACTCCACCAGCGACGGCACCCGCGTGCCTGTGATCGAAGCCGGCGTGAAGTTCATCGTGAGGGTGTTGTTTCCGGTCACCGTGAGCTCGTAAGCCACGATCTGCGACGCGATCGTGAGGCTGTTCACCAGCGTGAGCGTCAGCGCCGCCGCGGGCACGTAAAGCGTTCCGTTGAGGGTCGTGCCGGTCCGCACACTGATCGCCGCGCCGTTCGCGCACCCGCGGTCCTGGAACAGCAGCATCCCTGCGTATGAGCCCGTTTTGCTCGCGGACAGCGTCATCGTCCCGGTCCCGGCGAGGGAGATGTTTCCGCACGCTCCACCAGCTGCTGGATAACTCGCGTTCGCGTTGTAGAGGAGAACGCCGCCGCTGCCCGCGAGCACGAGGGAGCCGGTGCCCGTCGTTCTGAGGCCCGCGCGGAATATGTAGTTCCCGGCGTTCAGACTCGCAACGCCGCTGTTTCCCACAGTGATGAGGCCGGTGTAGACCCCCGGACTCAGCGTCACAGGCGTCGTGATGGTCTGTCCCGCGAATACGGGCAGGCCGTTCGTCGAAGGACCCGCGACTGCGGCGAACGGATCCGCGGTGGCGGCCACGCCGACGGATGGTGCGGGGCTCATACGTGCCGCGACCGTTCCGGAGACGTTTCCCGTGACGCGGTGGAAGGTGCCGGTCAGCAGTCCCCCGCTACCGATGTTGACGGCGGTGTTGCTCGTGGAGTTCGTGCTCGTGCCGCCACCAACGACAGTCAGGCGTGTGCTGCCATTCAAGGTCAACGTGCTGGAAGTGGATCCATGGGTAACGACGATGGCCTCGCCGCTGCCGGAACGAGCGAGCCCCGCCACGGCGCGAACTGATATGGCGGTGCGGCCGGAGCTGGCGCCGAAGAGGAATCGCGTGAGCACCTGCTCGGTGATCGTCACCTCGACATAGCCCGGATCGCCCGCATATGGCCCGCCCGCGGGCGGAGAGGCGGTCGTCACGGTTACGTCGCCGCCATCGGTGTAGCCGTTGCGCGTAGCGTCGGTCGTGGCCGCCGTCCGTGCCTGCGCGGCGCTCCCGCCGGCGTAGAGCACGGCCGCGCCGGCCCACGCGCCGGCGTCCGCGGCCGTCTGGGCCGCACGCCGCGAAACAAAGAGCTGGCCGGTGTCGAGCGCGAGGCCGATGCCGAGGAGCAGCCCGCCCAGCGCGACGGCGATGAGGATCAGCGCCTGCCCGCCGTCGTCGCGCGACCATAGCCTCATTGCTCGATCACCAGGGTCGAGCTCGATCGCATGGTGATGCCCAGTCCGCCCCCGAGGAACACCTGCGCGAGGATCGGCGTGAACGGGAAGCTCGCGCTCACGACGATGCGGCTGCCGCGGTTCGCGTTGCCGTCGGGCCATGTCGATTGGACCGTCAGGTTGTTCGGCACGCCGGTCGCATAGTTCCGGACCTGCGCCGTGATCGCGGTGTCCGTGTCCGGTGGGGTATAGGTGGCCGCTCCGGGACCGGTCGGCGAGCCACTGAGCGCGCCGTGCACGACGCCATAGCGCGACCCCTCGCGCACCGCGGTCGCCAGCGTGTTGCTGAGCCAGACGGCGCGCCCGATGTCGAAGAGACCCACGATCAATAACAAGAGGAGCGGTAGAACGAGCGCGGTCTCGACGAGCGCTTGCCCGAAGGAGTCGAGCGAGGGGCCCTCGGTGCCGGGTCCTCGCTCGAAGCTCGCGGTCGGACTCGCCGCTCGTCTCGTCGCTTGGGAAGAGAGGGTTTCGGTGGCGGCTCCGCGCGGGACGCGGCTCAGCGGCACGTCACTCACGGGTAGTTCCGGAACGTCGCGGTCTTGTCGAGGCTGAGCGCGTTCGGGACGAACGGCCAGGGCGCGAGCGTTCGATACGTGTACTGCACGCGCACGTTCACCAGCGACTCGCCACCGGCGCCGGTGGTATGCGTGACCGTGATGATCGCCGCGGCGGAATCGACGCCGGCGATGCGGCCGAGCTCGTCGGTGGCGTACGCGATCGCCTGCGCGTCCGTCGTCGCGGCGCGCGTCACCCACGCCTCGGCCCCCGCGCGCGCCCCGTTCTGCACCCCGAGCTGCGCGGCGAACGCGCGCGCCATATCCGCGCCGCCGAGGATCGTGAACACAAGGAGCGACAACGAGAGCGCGGTCTCGACCAGCGCCTGTCCGCTCTCGCTCGCGCGGCGCGCATTTGTGTGCGTGCGATGTCTGCTTACGCGCCCATTGTGCCGGTGGGTGTGCCGTGTCCCAGGCTCGCAGCGGTCGCAATCCGTGTCGTGGCCTGTCGGAGCAGAATCCGGTCGTGCAAGTGGACGAATTCAGTAAGCGGCGGGCTGATCTCCATCTCCTCGACGTCCGCGAAGACGACGAGTGGGCCGCCGGTCACATCGACGGCGCGCAGCACATACCCCTGGGTGAGCTCTCCGCTCGTCTCGGCGAGCTGCCGAAGGAGCGGACCATCGTGGCCGTGTGTCGCAGCGGCGGCCGAAGCGAAGCCGCTGTTCGCGGGCTCCGGAAGCTGGGCTTCGAGGCGGAGAACCTCGAGGGTGGCGTGAACGCGTGGGATCGCGCGAAGCTTCCGCTCGTCGACGGCAGCGGCGGGCGCGGGCGCGTCGTCTGAGTACGCTACCGGGGATGGCAGAGCCCGCCCCCGATCACGCGCGACATCTGGACCGCGCGTGGCTGGCCCAGCACCTTGCGGACGAGCGCAAGGAAGCGGAGCTGCTCGGCGAGATCCGCGAGGCGCTCTTCGGGATGCAGGATGGTCTGGTCAGCACGCTCGCGGTCGTCAGCACCGTCGGCGCGGCGAGCGGCGACCGCTTCGCTGTCCTGGTCGCGGGCATCGCGTCGGCGCTCGCGGGCGTCTTCTCGATGGCCGCGGGTGAGTACCTGTCTTCGAAGAGCCAGCGCGAGATCTTCGTCGCGCAGATCGAGAACGAGCGCGAGGAGGTCCGCGACCGTCCGGCCGAGGCGGAAGCGGAGGTCGCGTACATGCTCGAGTCGGAAGGTCTATCGGAGGCCGCGGCGCGGCGCGTCGCCGCCGAGCTCGCCCGCGAGCCGACCGTGCTCCTCAAGACGATGGTCGAGAAAGAGCTCGGCCTCGTGGTCGAGGAGGGTCCCGGCGCGCTGCAAGGTGCCCTCGTCATGGGTGGTTCGTTCGGGCTCGCGTCGCTCGTTCCGATCCTCCCGTACCTCTTTCTTCCGATCGCGAGCGCACCCGTCGCGACCCTCCTGCTGTGCGGGGTCGTCGTCTTCGGCATCGGCGTGGTGAAGACGAGGTGGACGAAGCGCAGCCCGGTACGGTCCGGCCTCGAGGTCGTCGCTCTTGCCGCGTTCGCCGGGATCGCGGGGTACCTCTTCGGTTCGGTGTTGCCGAGCCTGCTCGGCTTCGCGGGGCTCGGCGCGGTCTAGCGCTCGGCTGTGCTGCTGCAGCAGTTCTTCGACGCGGGCCTCGGCCACGCGAGCTACCTCGTCGCGGATCCCGATGCCGGCGTCGCGTTCCTCGTCGATCCCGACCGCGCCGTCGATGTGTATCTCGCGGCCGCTTCGAAGATGGATGTCCTGATCACGCACTCGTTCGAGACGCACGTCCACAACGACTACCTGTCGGGATCGCGTGCGCTCGCCGAGCTGCGACCGATCGCCGTCGTCTCGGGACCCGACGCGAGGGTCGAGTACCCGCACACGGCGCTGCGCGACGGAGAGAGCCTCGACGTGGGCGCGCTTCGCGTGCGCTGCGTCGCGACGCCAGGGCATACGCCCGAGCATGTCGCGTTCCTCGTAAGCGACCTGCGCCGCGCCGACGATCCGCAATACCTCTTCAGCGGTGGCGCGCTGCTGGTCGGGCACATCGCGCGCGTCGATCTGCTCGGCCCGGAGCTCGAGGAGCGGCTCGCGCGGGACGCGTACGCGACGCTGCGCGACAAGGTGCTGAGCCTGCCCGACTACATCGCCGTGTTCCCGACGCACGGCGGCGGCAGCGCTTGCACCGCGAGCGTGGCCGGCTCGCGCTGGACGACGCTCGGATTCGAACGCCGCCACAACGACGTCGTGCGTGCCGCCGCCGGTGAATTCCGCGAGTTCCGTGAGACGATCGCGCAGGGTTTGCCGGTGGCACCCGCGTATTACGCGCACGTGCGCGCGCTCAATCACCGCGGCGCGGCGCTCGCGGATCGCCGGCCGTTGCCGCTCCTGAGCGATCCGCTCCCGAAGGGCGCGGCGCTCCTCGATCCTCGTCCGCCTCATCTCTACGGCGCCAGCCATCGCCGCGGCGCGCTCAACATCGTCGGGAACGATGGCTTCGCCGTGCGCTGTGGCGCGGTCGTCAAGTACGGGACGTCGGTCGTGCTGCTGACCCGCGACGAAGAGCAAGCTGAGCGTCTACGGGCGCAGCTCGCGCTCATTGGCTTCGATGACGTTCGCGGATATGCCGAGCCGATCGCGGCATCGGACGACGCGACCGCGACGACGCAGCAGCTCGACGCGCGGACCGCGGGCCGGCTCGCCGGAGAGGGCGCGCCAGTCCTCGACGTGCGCGAGCGATCCGAATACGCCCTGGGCCATGTGCCCGGCGCGCGGCACATCCCGTACGAGCAACTCGAGCAGCGCATCGGCGAGCTGCCGCGCGAGCGAATGCTCGTCGTGTATTGCGCGAGCGGTGTGCGTTCGAGCCTCGCGACGAGCATCTTCGAACGTCATGGGGTCGTCACGGCGAACCTGCGTGGCGGATTCAACGCTTGGCGGAACGCAGGGCTGCCGATCGAGGAGTCGCGTTAGCGGTACACTGACCTCGGGCACTCCCCACGACCGATCTCCCAAACGGCGCCCTCTCTTTGGGTGGCCAGCGTTCCTCCAAACGAGCGCCCAGATGGGAATTGTGTGATGCGCGTTGCCTTTGTCGCGTCCTCCGTTCCGCGCCGCTGTGGCATCGCCACGTTCACCGCGGATCTCGCGGCCGCCGTGAAGTCGGCCGATCCGTTGGTGCGGATCTTCGCCGCCGCCATCAACGAACCGGGCGCAGCGCGCGCGTACGGACCGGATGTGCGCTGGCGCATCCAGCAAGAGGAGGCGAGCACCTACCGCGACGCCGCGATGGCGATCAGCGCGTCAAATGTCGACATCGTCAACCTGCAACACGAGTTCGGCCTCTACGGTATGTGGCACGACGGCACGTACGACGACCACCTGCGCGTATTCCTCGAAAACTGCACCAAGCCGGTCGTCACCACGCTCCACACGGTCGCGCCGAAGCCCGAGCCCTGGGCGCTCGAGACGGTGCGTTTCGCCTCGGAGCACAGCGAACAGATCGTGGTCATGGGCACGACCGCGGCGCGCCTCCTTCGCGACGTCTACGGTGTGTCGAGGCCGCCGGTGGTGATCGAGCACGGCATGCCGGCGATCGAGCCCCGCGGGAGGCACCGTCTGAAGCGTCAGCTGGGGGTCGAGGACCGGCCGATCGTGTCCACGTTCGGTCTCGTCGACCCGCGGAAGGGTCTCGAGTACGTGATCGAGGCGATGCCCGAGATCGTCGCGCGTCATCCGCGCGCGCTCTATCTCGTCGTCGGCCAGACGCACCCCGAGCTGCAGAAGCGGGAGGGCGAGGCTTATCGGAATTCGCTCATCGCGTCATCGGCGCGGCTCGGCCTCCGCGACCACGTCAAATTCGTGAATCAGTACCTCACGCAGCGCGAGGTCGTCGATTACCTGCTCGCGACCGACGTCTATGTCACGCCGTATCTCGACCCGAATCAGATCACCAGCGGCACCCTCGCCTACGCGCTCGGAGCCGGGAAAGCGATCGTCTCGACGCCCTACCTGCACGCGCAGGAGGTGCTGGACCATGGCCGCGGGATCCTCGTCCCGTTCCGCGACGCCGCGGCCGTCGCGTCGGCGGTGAATTCGGTCCTCGGCGACTCCGCGCGCAAGCGTGAGCTCGAGATCCGCGCATACGAGTACGGGCGGGAAATGGCGTGGCCCGCCATCGGCCGTCGCGTCCTGGCGCTGATGCGCGACGTCCTCGATCACCCGGTCGCCGCGCAGGAAGAGCTGCTCGAGGAGCCGACACCGATCGCATGAATCTCGGCGAGCGGCTCCCACAGAATCCACTCCTTACGGCACGCGACGTGAAGCCGTCCCTGCCCATGCTCGAGGTCGTGTCGGTGTTCAACGCCGCGGCGGCCAGAGTGGGCAACGAGATCGTTCTGTTGTTGCGCATCGCCGAGCGGCCGCGGAGCGACATCGCGCCGGGACCCGACGCGCTCACGCTCGATCTCGCCGCGCCACATCCGATCCTCGCTCCGCTGCCGGCCCACTATCGGAAAGAGCGGCTCATCGGCATGGCCTTCCTGGATACACGCGACGGGGATGCGCCGCGCGTCGTCGTCGCGTATGTACCCGCGAACCTCCCCGGCCTCGACCTCCGGGACCCTCGGTCGATCCGCTATCGGAACGCCAGCGGCAGCCTGCGTATGGCGAACGAGGGGTACATCGACTTCCTCGCGCAGATCTCGCACCTCCGCGTCGCGCGCAGTACCGACGGCGTGAACTTCACCGTCGATGAGACGCCCGCCATCGCGCCGCACACCGACATGGAGGAGTACGGCGTCGAAGATCCGCGCGCGACCTTCATCGACGGCGAATGGCACATCACGTATGTCTCGGTGTCGCGCTGGGGGATCACGACGAGCCTCGCGACGACGACCGATTTCCTGAGCTTCGAGCGCAAGGGCGTGATCTTCCTCCCCGATCACAAGGACGTCGTGCTCTTTCCCGAGAAGATCGGTGGCCGTTACGTCGCGCTCACGCGACCGATGCCGCAGTCGTTCAGCCGGATCTTCGGCATCTGGATCGCCTTCAGTGAGGATCTGCTGTCGTGGGGCGGTCACGAGAGGCTCTGCCTGCCGCGCCCTGAGTACTGGGACGAGCTGCGCACCGGTGGTTCGGCAGTGCCGTTCCGCGTCGACGATGGCTGGCTCGAGCTGTACCACGGCGTGGATCGCGATTCGCGCTACGCGATGGGCGCCCTGCTCCTTGACGCCCACGATCCGCGAAAGGTCCTCGCACGCTCCGCGCAACCGATCCTCGAGCCGCTCGAGCCATTCGAGCGGACCGGTCTCTTCAACGAAACGATCTTTTCCTGCGGCCACGTCACGCTCGCCGACGGCCGCATCCGCATGTACTACGGCGCTGCGGACTCGGTCGTCGCGGCGGCGGACTTCGACGTACGCGACATCGTGAATAGCCTCGAGCCCTGGCGCGGCGCCGCCCGACGGCTCGTGCGGGTGTAATCGTGCTGCGCCAGCTGGCTCGACTCACCATCCCGGTCGAGTCCGCGGGAGAGGGCGCCTGCGCGATCGCGGTCTACGCCGACGCCGCCCATCGGATCTTCCCGGCCGCGGAGCGGGGATTCGAAGGAGTGGCCTGCGTCGACGACGCGGCGCGTGCTCTCATCCTCTTGAGCGACGTCTGGTCCGCGACCGGCGTGTCTCGCGTGCGCGACTGGGCCCTCGGATTGCTCGACTTCCTGCTGTACATGCAGCTCGACGACGGTCGCTTTGTGAACTTCGTCACCGACTGGTCAGGTCGGCGCAACCAAGCTGGCGTGACCTCCTTTCCCGGTGGTGGGTTCTGGCACGCCCGCGGCGTGCGCGCTCTCGCGCGCGCCGCGGTGACATTCGGAGAGGACCGAGCGCGCCTCGGCCTCGAGCGAGGACTTGTTCACATTCGGGCCGCGCGCGACGTACCAGCTGACGTGCGTTCGATCCACGTGCTCACGGCGATCGAGCTCGTGCGCGCCGGGAAATTCGCTGAGCTTCGTGCAGACATCGGGAGCTGGTGCGACGAGATCGCGGCGTGTCGGCGCGGCGGAGTGCTCTTCGACAACCCGGATCAGTCCGCGCCGCACCTCTGGGGCCACCAACAGGAAGGCGTGCTGGCCGAGGCCGGCGCGTTCCTCGGCCGCGATGACCTCACCAGCGTCGCGCGGCAGAGCGCGCTCGCGTACCTCGCGCCGCTCATCGAAGCCGGTTTCGACGAGCCGACCGTGCAGCCGTATGGCGTGGCCTCGGCGGTGTATTCGACGGAGCGACTCCGCACGATCACGAACGAACCTCGTTTCGACGAGCTCTGGCGCATGGCGCGGGGCTGGTTCGACGGTCGGAATTCGGCGCGATCGGCGGTCTATGACCGCGAGGAAGGTCGCGTCTATGACGGCGTCGACCACGGTGTGTTGAATGTCCACTCCGGAGCGGAGTCGAACGTGGTCGGGGCGCAGGCTCTGCTCGATCAGGTGATCCGCACCGTGCCGCTGCTGGCGCCGCTGATCGAGACCTGCTTCGCTCCGGACGTGAGAGAGCGGCTCGGCACGATGGCAGAGGCGCGTTCGAGCTAGGCGATCTCGAGCCGGACCGGCCGAACAGCGTTGTTGGCGTACCCGAGCTCGTTGCGAACTTCTGCCAGCGGCTGTTCGTCGCCATCCGTCGTGACCGCGCGCGCCATGACGACCAGCTGGCCGCTCGTACCGGGGGCGACGCTGGCGTGCCACTGCCGCCAGGCGTAAGGCGACAGCGCATCGTCGAGCGTCGCGTCCCGCCAGCTTCGGCCGCCGTCGGCGGAAACGTCGACGCGAGCGAGCGAGCCGCGACCGTCCCACGCGTAGCCGCGTACCACGAACGGGCGCGCCGGGAGCCGATCGTCATCGCGCGGCCACGCGATCAAGGCGCGCGGCGCGATCTCGCGCAGCGGGCGCTCGCCGACGACGTAGCGCCTGGCCTGGAAGAAACCCTCGAACCTGCGCTCGACCAGCCGCAGCCGGGCGAGCCATTTCACGGACGCCATGCCGTACCAGCCCGGCACCAGCAGGCGCAGCGGCGCGCCGTGCTCGCGCGGAAGCTCGTCACCGTTCATCGCGTACGCCAGCAAGACGTCGTCCCGCGTCGCGTCGGCGAGCGGCAGCGATCGTTCGTACGCGATGCGTGCCCCCGCGTCCGCGGATGCCCCCGAGTCCGCGCCCACGCAGACGACCTCGACCGCGCTCGCAAGCGGTCCCGCCATCCCGAGGACCGTACGGAGTGACGCGCCGGTCCACTCGGCCGTGCTCACGGCTCCGGTGCGCCATTGCTCGCCCGGGGCCGGAGGGTCGAGGAAGGCACGCCCGTTCCCGGCGCACTCCAGCGTCACGACGAGCGAGCGCCGCGGCAGCGATCGGAGATCGTCGACATCCAACAGCAGCGGCGTGCGCACCGCGCCGTCGATGGCCAGCCGCTCCGGGGCCCGCGGTATCGCGAAGTGATCGCGTACGTAGTGCCGTGACGCGGGCGTGACCACGCCGACCTGTCGTTCGAGCGGCGTTTCCGCATTGAGCGGTTCGCGACTCAGATACACGAGCTCCTCCGCGGCCACGCGGCCAGTCTCGGGCATTTGGCGGACTAGGATTCTCACGATGCCGCGGCGGGTGGTGAACCTCGCGCTTCTCATCGCCGTTCCCGTCCTCGTCGCGACCGGGTTGCTCGCTTGGATCGCCGCTCCGTCCGTCGCCTATGGGCTGATCCTGCTGCACCGCGTCGCCGGCGTCGGACTGGTACTGGCTCTGGCGTGGAAGTACGGCATCGCCCGGCGCTCGGTGCGTCGTCGCACGCGCGCCGGCATCGACATGACTTTGGCCATCGGCGGCCTCGCGTCACTTGCGCTGCTTGTCGTGCTGGGGCTTGGTCTCGCGTGGTCGATCGGCATCGTCTCGTTCGACCGGCCGCTTGCGTACTCGCTGCTGAACGTGCATGTTTTTGTCGGAGTCGCGCTCGTTCCGCTGATGCTCGCCCACGCCGCGGGTCGGTGGGAATCGCGGCCACCTCTGGCCGATCTCACTCGTCGTCGTTTCGTCGTGCGAGCGCTGGCGGTCGGCGTCGGAGCGCTCGTCGCGACAGCGGCCCTCGATCGCGTCGGCCTCGCGCGCCGCGCGACGGGATCACGCGCCGCGGCAGCGTTCAGCGCGAACGCGTTCCCGCTCACGATCTGGGCGTTCGACGCGGTACCCACGATCGACCTTGCGCGCTGGCGCATCCGGGTCGATGGAAACGTCGCATCGCCGGGCACGATGGACTACGACGGTCTGCTCGCCTTGCCATCGACCGAGCGCGACGCGGTCCTCGACTGCACCGGTGGCTGGTGGACCGAGCAGCGCTGGCGAGGTGTGACGCTCGCGGACGTGCTTGAACGGCACGGTGTTCGCGCGTCGGCCCAGCGCATCGACGTCGTGTCGCTCACGGGGCACGCTTGGTCGTTCCCGATCGCGGAGGCGGAGCGTCTTCTCATCGCGACACACGTCGGCGGCGAGACGTTGAGCGCGGGACATGGGTATCCCGCGCGCCTTGTCGCACCCGAACATCGCGGATTCCAGTGGATCAAGTGGGTCAGTGACGTCCATGTCGCGTAGCCTATGAAGATGGGCCGCCTGTTCGTCATCGCCATCGCCGGTCTCGCGCTCGTCTCGGCGGTGGTCATCGCGCGCGGCGTCGCTGCTCCGGGGAGTGTGCCCGGCCTGCCCGCCTTGCAGCTCGCGGGCGGCGTGGTGGTCCAAGCCGGCGCACCGCTTCCGATGCTGCAGGACATCGATCCAGAGGATCTCGATCCCGCTCGCGACGTGCCCGGTCTCCCACCGGTCGCGCTCGCTCCACCCGGCGGCGCCGTGGTGCAGGCGAATGGCATCCGCATCCCGAAGCCGGCGATGCCGACCGGGGCGCGCCGCGTCGGGATCCAGGTCGGTCACTGGATGACGGATCAGGTGCCGGCCGAGCTCGGAACGCGCATCACGTTCCAGACCGGAACGAGCTGGGCAGGCGTGCAGGAAGTCGACGTGAACATGGATATCGCGCAGCGCATCAAGGCACAGTTGGTCTCGCGCGGATACGTCGTCGACATCATCCCGACGACGGTCCCCGTGGGATATCTCGCCGACGTTTTCCTTGCGCTACACGCGGACGGTGATGGCACAGGAGAGAACAGCGGCTTCAAGATTGCGCACGGATCGCGGCGCGGCCCGTACGAGGACAAATTGGTCGCAGGGTTGACCGACGAGTACGCGAAACTGACAGGTCTTGACAATGACGTCGAGCACGTAAGTCGAGCCATGAGCGCGTACTACGCTTTCAACTGGGGTCGCTACCAACACGCTGCCGCGGCGCATACACCGGCCGCGATCCTCGAGATGGGCTACCTCTCCAACGATCACGACCGCGACCTTTTGGTCAACAGAGCGGACGGGGTGGCCACGGCGATCGTCAATGGGCTGCAGCGTTTTCTCGACGAGGTCCCGCGTTCGAAGATCTTCGGAGAGGACCTCATCGTGCCGCCGCAGCGCAGCTTCCCCAGTCCGTCGCCCCGGACCTAGTCCACTACGGCTATAGGCACCAACGCCGCCAGCGAGTACGATCCAGCCGCGCCCAACGGGCGACGAAACCTAAGGAGGCCGGACATGAGCGTTTACACCGCACGCGACCGCAGCGCCGGCCTCCTCGCCGTGGTGTCCGCGGCCTAAGGCCGCCGCAGCACGCCGCGCGCGGCGCCTCTATCGCTCATGCCCTCCTCCACGGAGGACGCATGCCGTCACGCGACCTGTTTCCCAGCGACTGGCTCGTCACCGGTGCCTACCGGGATACGCGGCTGGGCGTCATCAAGTCCGGCAAAGAGAGCGAGGTCCATCTCGTCGCCCGCATCGGGAGCGACCGAACGACCCTGCTCGCCGAAAAACGCTTCAAGGCGCGCGACCGTCGGTCGTTCCAGAACGACTGGACGTATCGCGGCGTGTGGGGCGGGGGCACGCGTCGCGAGAGCCGCGCGATGAAGAAGAACACGCGGTTCGGCCATGAAGCTGCCCAGGCCCGCTGGATCTCGAACGAGTGGGACAGCCTGGTACGTCTCCACGAAGCCGGCGTGACCGTTCCACCACCGGTCGAGCTGTTGGACGACGGCTACCTGATGGCGTTCGTCGGCGACGGCGAGCGTGCGGCACCGCGTCTCTCGGAGGTCGACCTCGCCCCGGCGGTCGCGCAGCGGGTATGGGACGAGCTGCTCGACGAGCTTGCGGTGCTCGTTTCGATCGACCGCGTCCACGGCGACCTCTCGGCGTTCAACATCCTGTGGTGGCGTGAGCGCGCGGTCCTCATCGACTTCTCGCAGACCGTCGAGATCGTCACCCATCCGGCCGCGCACGATCTGCTGACGCGCGACATCACGTCGCTCGCCCGGTACTTCCAGCGACGCGGCGTTGAGGTCGCGATCGATCGCGTCTTAGGTGGCATCGGCGCGGACGTGCATCGCTTCACGCGACAGCTGGGCGACGTACGCGTTGGTGGCAGACGAGCGCCGGAGCGCTGGCGCGACTAAAGTGAGCCCCCATGCCCGCGAAGAAGACAACGGCCAGGAAGACCACCGCCAAGACCACGCGGAAGACCACACGCAAGCGCCGCGGTCCGGCGGAGCCGCGCGGTCCGGAGCCGACCCAGAGCGCGATCGCGTCCGACGACGCGGAGATCGGCGACCTCGTCGCGCACATTCGTTCGTCGCGCGGCGCGGTGATCGGCGCATACCGCGACCCCTACGGCGGCACGCCCCTGGTGTTCGCGTCGGTTCCCGTCGGCGCCGTCGAGGCTACGGCGTTCCAGCGCGACCTATCGCGCACTCATGCGGAACGGCTCGCGACCGCGATCGGCGACACCGGCGCGTTCCTCGACCCGGTCATCGCGATCCCGTCCAAGGAGGGATTCCTCTCGCCGAACGGACGTCACCGCATCGCCGCGGCCCGCCAGCTCGGTCAGCGCTCCATCACGGTGCTTGCCACCGCGGACCCTGCGCTCGCGTACCGCATCCTCGCGCTCAATACGGAAAAGGCGCACAACCTGCGCGATCGGAGCCTCGAGGTGATCCGGATGGCGCGCTCCCTGGCGAAGGAACAGCCGCGCTCGAAGGAGAAAGAGCACGCGACATCGTTCGAATCGCCGGCATTTCTCACGCTGGGTTGTGCGTACGAGAAGCGCGATCGCTTCTCCGGTTCGTCGTACAACTCGATGCTGCGCCGGGTCGAGCTGTTCCTCGATCAGACCCTGCCCGCCGCGCTGCGGCAGCGGGAGCAGTGGGCGGTCCGCCTGCTCGACATCGACGACCGCGTGAGCGCGCACGTGAAGGCGCTGCAGGAGCTGGGGATGAAGAGTCCATACCTCCGGGCGGTCGTGGTCGCCCGTTGCAATCCGGTCCGCTGGATCCCGACGAAGAAGGGTGCCGGACCGCCGATGTCGGTCGCCGAAGCGCTCACACGCATGACGAAGAACGTGCGCGCTTTCGAGCCGAAGAAGGTGCGACCGCAGGATCTCGCGTTCGCCGCGACGGTGGGTGGGACGGAAGAGGGCTCCTAGCCGCGGGGCAGTGCCTAGTTCGCTCGCCCTCCGGATGCGCGGAAGCGCTCCACCGTAGCCAACAGGTCGTCGAGGCCGAACGGTTTCGCGAGATAGCCTTCGGCGCCCACCTCGTCGGCCCAGCGCCGTGCGCTCTCGGCCGCCGTCATGACGATGATCGGCACGGTGATGCCCTGGCCGCGTAGCGCGCGCGCGACGGCCCACCCGTCCATCACCGGCATGCGCATGTCGAGCAGGATCAGGAGCGGCACCTTCCGCGCGACGGCATCGAGCGCTTCCTGACCGCTGGATGCGCTCACGACGTCGTAGCCCTCGCCCGACAGGATCGAGCTCACGGTATCGAGGATGGATGTGTCGTCGTCCACCACGAGCACGGTGCCGTGATGACCTTGCCCTCGAGCGACATTGCGCGCTCCGCCGGATGATGGCGGCTGTTCGTCGCGCGGTGGACCTCCAGCCCACAGATCCCTCACCTAGTTGAGCCTCCTTCCATCCGCGATCGGCAATGCGACGTGAAATGTCGAACCCTTGCCGACCTCGCTCTCCACCCAGATGCGACCACCGTGCTCCTCGACGATCCCGCGGCAGATGAACAGGCCGAGACCCATGCCGTGAAAACGCCGGTCGTCGACGTTCGATGCGCGCGAGAAACGCTCGAAGATCCGCGGGAGATCCGCTGCCGGGATCCCGATGCCGGAGTCCGCGACGGCCACTCGCGCCTCTCCATCCTCCTGCCAGACCCTGATCGTGATCGGCGTCTGTTCGGGGCTGTACTTCCGCGCATTCTCGACGAGATTCTGTAGCAGCTGCTCGACGCGACGGCGATCGTACACGCCGACCACCGGTGCGCTCGCCTCGACCTGACAGAGGCTGAGGTCGCTCGCGTCGTGTGTGCAGACCTCCTGCGCGAGCGTGGCGATGTCCACCGGCTCCCGCTCGCCGACGAGCCGGCCCTGCTCGAGCCGCGTCGCATCGAGCAGATCCCCGACCAGCCCGGCGAGGCGCTTGCTCTCTCGCACGACGCGTTGGATGCCGGCGATGTCGGCCGGCGCGCTTGGTTCGCGGGTCGCACGCCGCTCGAGAAACTCGGCCTGGGCGACGACGGTCGTGAGCGGGGTCTTGAGATCGTGCGCGGCGGCTGAGAGGAAGTCCTCCTTGAGACGCGTGGCCTCTTCGCGCGCCCTGACGCGCGCGGCGTGGTCGATGAGCGCGCGGCTCTCCAGGATGACCGCGGCCTGATCGGCGAGGAGTTTCGCCAGCTCGATGTCGCTCCCGGCGAAGATCGGCGGGCGCTCCGCGCTGAACGTCAGGACGCCGAGACGGCGTTCGCCGGCCGTGATCGGCGCCGCGAGAACGGCGCCGACATTGCGGGTACGGTAGTCCGCCGCGCCGTCGGGGTTGTCGCGGATCGGATCCGTGCTGAAGATCGCGCGCTGCAGCTCGAATGCGCGTCCCGCGAAGTGCTTGCCTGGCTCGAGATCGAGGGTCGTCTCGTCCTCATTCCAGAAACGCAGTTTCGAGGTGTCGTCCTGCCACAGGCCGATCCGCGCCGTCGTGCCGGTGCTGTTCGCGGCGCCACGCTCAAGCTCGCGCACGATGTCGAGCGTCGCGGGCAGTCGGGGGAGGCTCGCGGAGCGCGCGAGGAACGCCCGTAGCTCCGGCTCCTGCCAGGCCCTCCGAAGGATCGCCGGCGGCGCGAAGCCGAGGTAGTAGGCGACGCCAGAGCCGAGACCGAGCAGCTGCCCGAGGGCCTCCAGCACGGCGCGATCGTCCGGCCCCGCGAGAGGGGTGAGCCCGGCGATGAGGATGTCGGTGCCGAGCAGGATCGAGCCGAGCGAGATCGCCTCCATGCGGCGCCGCGTGACACCGCGCGAGCGACGAGCGGCGCGGATGAATGCGAAGGCGCAGTAGATCGAGACGCCGAAGAAGTACAGGACCACGTACAGGATCACCGGCGTCGGCAGCGCCGGCGCGGTCGCGTACGTCGCGATGACCCCGGCCGCCAGGCCGAGCTCGGCTCCACGCTTGATGGCGCTGCGCACATGGGTGAAATCGTCGACAAGCCTCAGCAGGACGTACGGCAGCGCCATGAGCACCGCGATCTCGACCGTCGTCAGCCATGGCGGGGCATTCCCGACGAGCGCCGCGACCCGCGACGCGAGGATGATGAAGGCCACCGCTCCGAAGAAGAGCGTCATGTCGCCGTGCGCTCGCGTCGGCTGCCGGACCGCACGCAGGGCCACGCTGATGAAGATGAGAACGTAGATGAGCTGCGTGACCACGGAGATGAGGTCGAGCGCGTTCAAGTTCGGTGATTCTATGGACCTAGCGAGCCAGTAAGAGACCGAGCGCGGCACCACCGATGACCACGGCGGCGGGATGCAGACGGCCTTGATACGTCAGCCCCGCTGCCGCGATGCCGACGGCGACCTGCCACCATGACGGCGCGTCGCCGGCCGGAAGAATGAGCGAGGCGCCGGTCGCGCACAGCAGGCCCGCCGTCGCAAGCGCCGCGCCGCGCACCAAGCCGGCGAACGGGACCGAGAGCAGCCAGCGTCGCGCGACCGCGGTCGCGGGAAGGATGATCAGAGGTGGGAGGCTCGAGGCGACCAGTGCCAGCGTCGCTCCGAGCGGTCCGGCCAGCTGATAGCCAAGGCTGACGATCCAGAGCCCGTTCGGCCCGGTCGAGAGGCGACCGATGGCCAGCGCTTCGACCAGCTGCGTATCGGTCACCACCCCGGTCGCGACGAGATCCTGCCGCAGGAGTGGCAGCGAACCGAGCCCGCCGAGCGCGAGCGCGGAGTCCTTCAGCAACACGAGAAACAATGAGAGGAGATCCACGCGCTACTCGCTCGCGCCTTCGCGTGACGTCGGCCGCTCGCGACCGAGGAACAACGCGCCGAGGGTCGCCGCGCCGACGATCACGGCGACGCTCGAGATGTTCGTGAGCAGCAGGACGGCGAACGCGACGATCACGAGCCCGATGTCGACGATCGCGCGCACCCCGTGCCGGCGAGCGCCGCGCACGAGAACGATCGCGAGACCCAGCGTCATCCCGCCTGTCGCCGGCGCCATGCCGGCGAGCGCGGCGTGGGCGAGCGGCTGATCCGCGATGACGCCGTAGGCGGCGGTCATCGCGGCGGTGATGATCGCGGCCGGGACCATCATCCCCGAGACCGCGACGAGGACGCCCCGCCAGCCCGCGATGCGCTGGCCGAGCAGGCCCGCGAGCGCGACGAGATGGATACCGGGGCTCAGCTGGCAGAGCGCCCACGCTTCAGTGAACTCGCGTTCGCTGAGGCGAGCTTCGCGCTCGACGAGGAAACGACGAAGAAGGAACAGCGTGCTGGTGCCTCCACCCACCGACTGCGTGCCGACCGCGATGAAGATCTTCGCGAGCTCACGCATCGCGACCTAGGCTACGTAAGTGGCCGGCGAGGTGCGCATCGGTACGTCCGGCTGGGTCTATCCGCACTGGCGCGAGACCTTCTATCCGAAGGGACTGCCGCAATCACGCTGGCTCGAGCACTACGCCGAGCGATTCAACACCGTCGAACTCAACAATCCCTTCTACCGGCAACCGGAGCGAGCGACGTTCGAACGCTGGCGACGAGCCGTACCCGACGACTTCGTCTACGCCGTGAAGCTCAATCGTTTTCTCACGCATCTGAAGCGACTCAACGTGGACCGGGCGATGGTGGCGCGGTCGTACGACACGATGGCCGGGCTCGGACCGAAGGCCGCGGTCGTGCTGGTGCAGCTGCCGGCGCGGTTTCGCTTCGACGCGGACCGCGTTGCGCGGTTCTTCGCCGCCGTGGCGCCCCGTCGAAGGCGCCACGCGCTCGAGCCGCGCGACGCGAGTTGGCTCACGGACGAGGCGATCGCCGTTCTGCGCGAACGAAGCGTTGCCCTATGCATCATCGACACGCCGAAGTGGCCGACGCGCGGGTCGGTGACGGCCGACTTCGTTTACCTGCGCTTCCATGGACAGACTCGGCTGTATGGCTCGAGCTACGACGACCACGCCCTGCGCGCCTGGGCTGAACGGATCCGTCTCTGGCGCGCCGCTGGCCTCGATGTCTACGCGTACTTCAACAATGACGAACGCGCATATGCGCCGCGCGACGCACTGCGACTGCGCGAGCTCGTCGGGTGAGCAGGCTGGCACGCCGCCTGCTTCGCTTATGGCATGGACTGGTCGCTCGTCGATGTCGATCGCCTCGCCAGGCTGGCGTGTCCAAGCTGTCAGCGCGGCCTGGCCGGCGGTCTGATGCGTCAGGTCGAATGGACCACGCGCCGCTGCATCGTCGTGGTGGCCTGCCCGAACTGCAACGCCGAGTCGATGGTCGTCCTCGAAACGAGCGGCACGAGGCGAACTGCGCCGCCGATCGACGTCGACGACGTTCGCCGCGCACACGAAGCTCTCGCGCGCGCGGGCCGCATGAGCGACCTCTTCCCCGCGTAGCGACTGCGCTTCGGTCAGATCGTGAGGCGCAGCTGCGACGGCGTCGAAGGCTCGGGCTTTCGGAACGGCCGCTCGTGGAAGCGGTAACGGGAGCGCACACGGCGAGCGCGTTCCTCGAGCATGTCGGTGTAGCCCCGCTCCGGATTGATGCGCTCAGCAAAACGCGCCTCGGTCGCCGGCAGCAGGGCGGGGAAGTGCTCGGAGAGGAACGCGAGGTAGTGAGGTTTTACGCTCGGATCCAGCTTGAGCGGCCGCGTCGAGAAGAAGGTCGCGCCGTTCATCGCCGCGGCGGCAGCGACGGCATCGAGCGACTCCTCACTGTCGCTGAGCCCTGGGAGGATCGGCGCGGCGAGCACGCCCGCGTCGATGCCTGCCGCTGCCAGGCGCCGGACCGCTTCGAGGCGAGCCTTCGGTGGCGAGGCGTGCGGCTCGGAGGTGCGCGCGAGCTCCGTCGAGACCGTGCCGATGCTCATGCAGACCTTCACGTCGAGGCGAGCGAGAAGATCGATGTCTCGGACCACCATCGAGCCCTTCGTGATCACGACGAGCGGCAGCGGTGAGGCGACGAGCGCCTCCAGCGTTCGTCGCGTGATGCGGTAGCGACCTTCGCACTGCTGGTACGGATCGGTGGCGGTGCCGAGGGCGACCGTTTCCCGTTTCCTGAGCCGACGGAGCTCAAGCGCGAGCAGGTCCGGGAAGTTGACCTTCACGTCGATCTCGCGATCGAAGCCGGCGCCGGTGTCGCGTCCCCGGCGCGCGTGGTAGTCACGGGCGTAGCAATAGACGCAGGCGCGCTCGCAACCGGAATAGGGATTGAGGCTCCAGGCGAAGGGCATGCCCTGAACGCGCGTGAGCGCGCTCTTCACCGTGATCTCGCGATAGCTGACGCCGCTCCCCATGTTCGACATTGTAGAACATGCGTTCTATCCTAGGGAGTTAGGCTCGGGAGCTAGCCTCCGATCCTCGAAGCGATGACGAGCAGGGTCCCGATGCCTGCGGTCACGCCCGCGGGAACGACTTCGTCCGTCGTGGCGCCGAATACCCTGCTGACTCCGAGGACCGACTTCACAGCGCCGAACACGGTCATCGCGAAGCCGAGCACCGTGCTCGCAAGCTTGATCGCCTTGTCGAGTTGTTCCGCAGATGCGGGCGGCAGCTGCTCCATTTGCCAAACGAGGAACACGCCAACGGCCGCCGCGATGAAGAAGACCGCCACGCTCCCTTTCGTCATTTGCTTCACCTCTCCACGGTTACGTGCGGGCCATCGCGAGTCTAGAGACGGCTGGGGACATCATCGGCGAACGTCCGAGCATTTCGCGTGCAAGGATGGAGATTCGTGGTGGCCAAGAAACCAGCAGCGCGTCGCGGCCTCTCCGAGTACAAGCGCAAACGCGACTTTGCGCGCACCCCCGAGCCGGCGCCGCGACCCGCGCGGTCCGCGACGCGACGCAGCTTCGTCGTTCAGAAGCATCGCGCGACCGCACTGCACTACGACTTCCGGCTCGAGATCGGCGACGCGATGCCGTCGTGGGCCGTGCCGAAAGGTCCGTCCCTCGATCCGAGCCAGAAACGCCTTGCGATGCAGGTCGAGGATCACCCGCTCGAATACGCGGGCTTCGAGGGTGTGATCCCCGAAGGCGAGTACGGCGGCGGGACGGTGATGATCTGGGACGAGGGCACCTACGAGATGCTCGACGACGTCGATCCCGCCGTCGCGCTGAGGAAAGGCGAGATCCGCTTCACGCTCGACGGCCACAAGCTCAAAGGGCGATGGACCCTGGTGCGCACCGGACCGCGGAGGTGGCTGCTCATCAAAGGACGAGACACGTACGCGCGGACGACTGACATCACGGTCTCGCGCCCGCGGTCGGTGCGCACGAAGCGGCTCCTTGCGGAGATCGCTCGCGATGAAGGAGGCAACGTCGAAAAGGCCGCGACCGGCGATCCCGCCCCGCGCAGAGTCGTCGCGTCCGCCAAGCCGTGAGGGCGGCGATCCCGCCGATGCTCGCCTCGCTCTCGAAGGACCTGGTCACGGGTGCCGAGTGGGTCTATGAGGAGAAGTACGACGGCATCCGCGCGGTCGCGTATCGCGATGGCGATCGTGTGCGTCTTCTGTCTCGCACCGGTCAGGACCTGACGGCCGGTTTTTCCGCGATCGCTGATGCCATTCGCAACCTGCCCGATCCCGACCTCGTGCTCGACGGCGAGCTCGTCGTCTTCGATAAGAGCGGCGTCTCGCGCTTCCAGCTCCTCCAGCGTCGTGGCATCGATCGCGGCACGCGCACGCTTTACGTGGTGTTCGACTGCCTCCGTTCGCAAGGACGCGACCTACTCCACCGGCCGCTCGAAGAGCGACGCGGACGACTCCTCGAGCTCATCCCGAAACGCGCGGGTCCGCTCATGCCGTCGCGGCGGCTCCCGCGCGACGGCGAGCGCGCCCTCGCGACCGCACGCGAGAAAAGCTGGGAGGGCGTGATCGCGAAGATCGCGACGTCAGCGTACGAGCCGGGCGCGCGATCCCGCGCGTGGCTCAAGCTCAAAGTGCGCGGAGAATCGGAATTCGTGATCGGGGGATATACGCCGCCACAGGGTTCGCGCACGGAGCTGGGCGCGCTGCTCGTGGGCCTGTATGACGCCGGCAAGCTGCGCTACACCGGGAAGGTCGGGACCGGGTACACGCAGGAGACACTGCGCGACCTCGGGACGAAGCTCGACGATCTGCGGACAGAGACGCCACCGTTCGATCCGGCGCCGCGCGTCTCGGGTGCGATATGGGTGAAGCCGCGACTCGTCGCGCAGCTCGTGTACGCGGAGTGGACGGCCGATGGAAAGCTGCGCCAGCCAGCTTTCCTGGGGCTTCGCACCGACAAGAAACCAGAGGAGTGCACGTGGGCACGACGCGAGTGACGGACGGCGCCGAGATCGGCGGTGTCACGATCTCGAACGTCAACAAGGTGTGGTGGCCCGATGACGGCATCACCAAGGGCGACATCGCGCGTTTCTACCACGCGATCTCGCCATTGCTGCTTCCATGGATGCGCGATCGTCCGCTCACGGCTGAGCGCTGCCCCGACGGGATGCTCGGCGGGTGCTTCTACCGGAAGAACTTCCCGGAAGGCAACATCCCCGTCGGTGCACCGCGGCTCCGGTTGCGTGCCGAGAGCACGGGCAAGGACGTGAACTACGTCGTTGGCGGCAACCTCGAGGCACTTCTCGGACTCGTCAGGGTGGGGTGCATAGCGATGCACATCATGAACTCGCGCGTCGGCTCGATGCGTGAGGCGGATTGGCTCGCGTTCGACCTCGACCCGAGCAGTGGAGAGTTCGCCGACACCATCCGCGCGGGCCGCGCGTTGAAGACGATCCTCGATGAGCATGGGCTCGTCTCGTTCCCGAAGACCTCGGGCAGCCGGGGGCTGCACGTTTTCGTGCCGCTGCGCGCAGGCCACTCGCAGGAGGACGTGACGGCTTTCGCGGTTCGCGTCGGGGAAGAGCTCGCGCGACGAGAGCCCGAGCTGGTGACGATGGAGTTCAGCAAGAAGGCGCGCGGCTCGCGCGTCTACGCCGATCCCTTCCGCAACGCCTACCTGCAGACGATCGTCGCGCCGTATTCGGTGCGCCGCCGTCCAGGCGCCACGATCTCGACGCCGCTCGCATGGGACGAGGTCACCGCGCGACTCGACCCGCGCCGCTTCACCATCCGGACCATCGAGAAACGGATGACCGCGGGCGATCCGTGGGCTGATTTCAAGAAGCGAGGACAGCGGCTGCCCGGCTAGCGACCGCTGGCACGCCGTATGCCCCGCACCAGCGTGTGACCAGCGCGGAGCGCAAGACGCATCTAGTTGCCGCGCAACAGAAGCTGCCCCAGCGTGGTCTGAGCCATTCGTTCTCGCGCGCCGCTTCGCGGATCGCCGATTTCACCGGTCGTCCGTGGGCGTTCCTGGCCGCGATCCTCGTGATCTTGGTGTGGGCCGTCACCGGCCCGATCTTCGGCTTCTCCGACACCTGGCAGTTGCTAATCAACACGGGGACGACCGTCGCCACGTTCCTCATGGTCTTCCTCATCCAGAACACGCAGAACCGCGATGCGCGCGCGATCCACCTCAAGCTAGATGAGCTCCTCCGCGCGACACCGCACGCACGCCGCGAATTCATGGAGGCCGAGGAAGAGGACCTCGACGAGATCGAGCGCGAGAAGGAGATCGTCGACCGGGATGATCCGGCGCCGCCGGAGGAGCGCGCCCACGGTCACACCGTCGACACCCGCCACCCGGGCAACGGCAAGAAGCAAGGAGGCGTCCGTGGCTGAGCAGACGAGCGGCGATGCGGGAGCCGAGCGAGTGGCGGAGACGGTGCGACGCGCGCTGTCGCTCGTCGGGCCTGCCGAACATGGCATCGAGCGGCTTGCCGAGGAACCACCGGTGGACGACTCAGCGGTCTAGCCGATCGCGTCCTTGGCCGTGGCGAGTCGTTGCTGCCCGCGATTCAGCGCGCGACGTGAAGTGGATCAGCGCCCCCGATCGGATGCGGCACGTATCGCGCGTCGTCGCCTTGTTCCTCGACGTCCTGCCGAACCAACTGCTCGAGGAATACCCCACCCGTCGGGATCCAGCGATGGTCAGCATCGGAGGCGAAACCGTCGCAGTAGCCGAATGTGCCGTGATGCAGGACGATCCCGCCGACGCCACCGCGGGACCGCGATGCGAGATGTGTGGTGTTACGACATTCGAAGTGAATGACCGTCGACATGACGCGCCTCCCCCGACAACGTCTGCGACCAGGATGCTGGTCTCCCCGGTGATCTGAGGATACGAAGGTGTCACGACACTTCAAGAGGCAATCTCATTCTTGTCGTCCTACTCGAGCGAGCGAGCGAGCAGGCACTGCGACCCTTGCGCCCGCGGTGGCACAGGGGCTGCGCGCGGAACGCCATGGCCAAGAGCGACGAGAACGCCTATCCGGCGATCGCGGATCCGCGGTCGCTTCGGAGCGTTGCGGCGGCGGCGAAGGATTGCCGCGCCTGCGACCTCTGGTCGCGAGCGACGCAGACCGTCTTCGGCGAGGGGCCACGCACGGCGACCGCCGTCTTCGTAGGTGAGCAGCCCGGCGACAAGGAAGATCTCGCCGGGCATCCGTTCGTCGGCCCGGCTGGCCGCGTTCTCGACGAGGCTCTCGCGGAGGCGGGCATCGACCGCAGGCGCGTGTTCGTCACGAACGCGGTGAAGCACTTCAAATGGCGCGCAAATGGCAAACGACGTCTGCACGAACGCCCGAACGGCGCTGAGATCGCGGCGTGCCGGATGTGGCTGGAGCTCGAGCTTCAGCTCGTAAAGCCTGACATCGTGGTCGTCCTCGGGGCCACCGCTGCCCAGGCGCTGCTCGGCCCAGCGTTCCGCGTCACGCGCCAGCGGGGCCAACTCGTGACCTCATCGCTGGCGCCGCGTGTCGTCGCGACGGTGCATCCGTCGTCGATCCTCCGCGCGCCCGACGAGTCGCGCGATGCGGAGATGCGTGCGTTCGTCCGCGACCTTCGTATCGTCGCGAAGCTCATCGGCTAAGCGAACACCGCGAGAGCCCCCTTACGGCAGGTGAACTCCGCCGGCAACCCGCCGGCGAACGCGCCATCGGCGTGCACGGCCACGGGCCGGTCCGAAGAGATCCTGATGCGTGAGCCTCGGTACACCACCGGATGGGTCGGCAGCGTCCCGCCTCGCCACACGGTGATGAAGGAGCGCATCAGCGACCAGTGACCCATGTGCGGGAAGACCACCACGTCGAGAAGCCCGTCGGTCATCGTGACCTGCGGAAGCAGCTGGAGCGACCAGCCGTAATACGGGCTGTTCATCACCAGCACCTGCAGCGCGCGGTGGCGGTGTTCGCGCCCATCGACGTCGATCGCGATGCGGACCGACTCGTGCGTGACCCACCGCCACGCGCGCCGAAGCGCCCGACGCCAGTCGCCACGCTCGGCGTGGCGCGTCACACCGAACATCTCGGCGTCGAGACCGATGCCGGCGGTCTCGAAGAAGATCTTCCCATGCACCTCCGCGGCATCCGCCCGCGCCACGCGTCGCCGCGCGATGACCTTCGCGGCCTCGATCGGCTCCAGCGGGAGACCGAGACCGTGCGCGATGTTCATGACGCTCCCGAACGGCAGGATCCCGACGACGACCGGGCTGTTCAGAAGCGTGGCGGCCGCGAGCGCGACGGTCCCGTCGCCGCCGGCGACGATGCACGCCTGGTGGCCATGCTCGACCGCGCGGCGCGCGAGATCGTCCGCGCTCGGCGACTCCGCGCCTGTCTCCACCCGATCCAGGACGAAGCCGGCGCTCTCGAGGATGGCCTCGCAGCGTTCGAGATCGCCGGCTTTCGCGTGACGGTTACCGGCGGCCGGATTGGTGATCAGCAGCGCGCGAACACCCGAACGCTCGTCGGTCACGGTCATTCATGGTGACGCTGGGTCATGCGCCCGGCGCCGTGCCGATCTAGCGTCGCGATAGGGGGAGGGAACCATGGCAAAAGGTGGATTGATCCATTACGTCTGCATCGCGGATGCCCACATGTCGAGCGTTCGTCAGTCCACGTCAGACACCCTGACCGTCGTCTCCGGCCGCTGGGCATTTTGCGCGTTCGACGCGAAAGGCGAGGGACACGACTGGCGAGAGACCGAGGGCGTGACGATCGAGGCGCTGCGTTCCGGATTTCCCAGGGCCCGTTTCGTGCAGCTTCCGGCCGAGGATCGCAGCCGCTAGTCAGGCCGGTCCGCGGGTGAGCTGGAAGGTGACGACCGCGACAGATCTGCCGCGCACGAGACGAACGAGCTCGCTGCGGGCGCGCCACCAGCTTCCCCGGCGTGGCCCGCTCGCCAGCTTGAAACGGAGCAACGCCGGCTTTCCGGCGGCGGCGCGCACGAGCGGCGTGGCGTCGCGAGGAAGCCTCACGCCGCGCTCGTCGCGGTAGAGCGCCGCCGCGAAGACCCGTTGGAAAGTCGGATTCGCGAGCAGAACCCGCGCGTGCCGATCGACGACCACCGCCGGATCCCTTCCGACAAGCGACGACAGAAGCTTCGCCCGTGCTTGCAGCGCCGATTGGTGTTCTTCCTCGGCGAGGCGCTCGAGCTCGCGGGCGGCGAGGGAACGCCGGTCGATCTCCTCGCTCATCGCCGCGACTGCCAGCCCGGCGCGGCTTTCGACCCGGAACTTGAGGAAGAGGCGCGAAATGTGGGCCTTGACGGCCTGCTCGCCGATGCGCATCTCCTCGGCGATGGCTTTGTTCGCGCGTCCCGAGACGACGTAGTCCAGCACCTCGCGTTCGCGCGGAGTGATCTTGGGCAGCGAGCTTCGTGACGCTACGTTCGTATACGGACCTTTTGTGTTCTTACGTTACGGACCATCAAGCGAGTCTACTGACGCTTGCTAATCATGACCGTGATTCAGAATCGCGCTCCGTTCCAGGTCGCGCTCGTGGTGCGCCCGCCGCTTACAGGTGTGGTCGCGCTCGCGCTCGCGCACATCCGCGCGGTCCCCATCGAGATGCAGATCGAAGACGTGGGCAAGGCGGGTTGCGACTTCGCCGTCCTTGATGAGGCGGCGGCCGACGGTGGGCTCGGTGGCGCGATCGCCGAAATGAACAAGTCGAACCGGCCCGTCCTCGTCCTGGTGCGCAACCACGGCATGAAGGGCGCGCTCAACGCGATCGGTCTTGGCGCCACCGAGATCCTCAGGGTCCCGTTCGACCCGACCGAGCTCGTGATCCGCGCGAGCCAGGCGATCCACCGTGCCACCGGTCGGATGCCCGACCTCGACGGCGGCGTGAAGGTCGGCAAGCTACACGTCGACATCGGCAACGGTCACATCGCGCTCAACGGCAGCGCACCGCACCTCACGCCGCTCGAGCGCGGACTCCTCTATGTGCTCATCGCCAACGCCGGCCGCGTCGTCTCGCGCGAAGACATCATCGACAGCGTCTGGGGCGCCGACGCCGAGCCGAACAGCAACCTGGTGGACCGCCACATCCGCGACCTGCGCCGCAAGCTGCAGGACGACTGGCGCCGGCCGAATGTCCTCGCGACGATGCGCGGCCAGGGCTACATGGTGCCGATCACGGACTGAGGACCGCGGGCCCCGTCCTTAACCAACTCATAAGTTTCGCGCCGAGGCCCGGGCCTAGACTGGGTCGACCGTATGACGTTGTCGCGGTCCGATCGACCCTACGGTCAGTTCCCGCGAGGGGAGGCGCCGGAGTCGGCCCCGCCGCCTGAGGCCCCGCGGCGCGTTCCGTTGCGCGAGCGCATCGTCGCGCGTCTTCGTGCCCCGCTCGCGCTCCTCGCGCTCCTGGCTCTCTCGTGGTTCCTCGTGTCGGCAGTCCAAACGGGCGGACTCGCAGCGCTCCGCGCGCAGCAGGAGCAGCCGACACCCGCGCCGACACCGCAGCTCGCGGCTGCCATCTACGAGCACGTCGCGCCGTCGGTCGTGCAGGTGGGCGCGAAGAGCGCGAGCGGCGAGCCGAGCAGCGGCGCGGGCGTGATCGTCGACGACCAGGCGCACATCCTGACCAGCCTCCACATCATCGACGGCGCAAGCGATCTCGTGGTCGTGTTCAGCGACGGAACGAGCTCAGCGGTCGAGGTCGTCGCGCGCCTGCCCGATCGCGACATCGCGGTCCTCCGGGCCCTCACGCCGCCGTCGCAGTTCCAGCCGGCCACGCTCGGCAACCCCGGCTCGCTCTCCATCGGCGACCCGGCGTTCGTCATCGGCCATCCCTTCGGGCTCACCGGTTCGCTCTCGACCGGCGTTATCTCCGGCCTCGGTCGTTCGATGACCGCTCCCAACCTGTCTCAGCCGATCACCGGTCTCATCCAATTCGATGCGGCGGTGAACCCCGGCAACTCAGGCGGACCACTCGTGGATCAAAAGGGAGACGTTGTGGGTATCGTCACGGGGCTGGTCAATCCAGCGGGTAAGGTGTTCAGCGGCGTCGGCTTCGCGGTCACGATCGACTCGGCGGCGGCCGGGCTCGGCATCCCCCCGGATTAGAAGGAAGGAAAGGCCATGACGACGAGCGTCCGTCCCGGCAGCCAGATGGAGCGTCTGCTCTTCGAGATCAAGAAGGTCATCGTCGGGCAGGACCACCTGCTCGAGCGCATCGTCGTCGCTCTGCTCGCGCGCGGCCACCTCCTCGTCGAGGGCGTTCCCGGTCTCGCGAAGACGCTCGCGGTGAAGACGGTCGCGCAGGCGATCAGCGGCGAGTTCAAGCGGATCCAGTTCACGCCGGACCTCGTGCCCGCCGACCTCGTCGGAACCCGCATCTACAACCAGAAGAACGGCGAGTTCCAAACGTCGCTCGGCCCGGTGTTCACCAATCTCCTGCTGGCCGACGAGATCAACCGCGCGCCGGCGAAGGTGCAGAGCGCGCTGCTCGAGGTCATGCAGGAGCGCCAGGTGACGATCGGCCGCGAGACGCATCGCGTTCCGGACCCGTTCCTCGTGATGGCGACCCAGAACCCGATCGAGACCGAAGGCACGTATGCGCTGCCCGAGGCGCAGGTGGACCGGTTCATGATGAAAGTCCTCATCACCTACCCGAGCGAGATGGACGAATTCGTCGTCGTCGAGCGCATGACCGGCGCGCTTCCCACGGTCCAGCCCGTCCTCTCGACGGAGCAGCTCATCGCGCTCCAGCGTGAGACCGACAAGGTCTTCGTCGATCCGGTCCTCATGGAGTACGTGGTGCGGCTCGTGACGGCCACGCGGTCGCCGAAGGAGTACGGGGTCCCCGACATCGCGAAGTACATCACCTACGGGGCCAGTCCGCGCGCCTCGATCAACATCGTTCTCACCGCGCGCGCGCTCGCTTTCATGCGCGGGCGGAGCTACGTACTCGCGCAAGACCTTTCCGACGTCGCGGTCGACGTCCTCCGCCACCGCATCGTGCTGTCGTACGAGGCGCTCTCCGACGACGTGACGTCGGACACCCTCGTCGCGAAGGTCATGGAGCGCATCCCGGTACCGACCGCGCCGATGCAGGGTCATGCTCTCGCCCGCTAGCAACCCGGAGCGAACGCTCCGCCGCCTCGACTGGACGATCGTTCGGCGCCTCGACGGTCTGTTGCAGGGCGACTACCGGACGCTGTTCCGCGGCCAGGGTCTCGATCTCGCGGACATCCGTGAGTACGTCGCCGGCGACGACGTGCGCAACATCGACTGGAACGTCACGGCGCGCCTCGACCTCCCGCACGTCCGCGAATACCTCGAGGACCGCGAGATCTCCGCACACTTCCTGCTCGATCTGTCGCCATCGGTCGACTTCGGGACCGCGAGCGCTCACAAGCGCGACCTCCTGGTGGACTTCGTCGGTCTCGTCGCGCGTCTCCTCACCCGCCACGGCAACCGCGTCGGCGCGATCCTGTACGGCAAGCACGTCGAGAAGGTCGTTCCCGCACGTGGCGGGCGGATGCAGGTCCTGCGACTCATCGACGAGATGCAACGACGGCCGCGCCTGGAGAGCTCGCCGGCCACGTCGCTCGCGGAGCTCATCGAGACGGCGCTCCGTTCGATCAAGCGTCGCTCGCTCGTCTTCATCGTGTCCGACTTCTTCTCGATGCCGGGTTGGGAGAAGCCGCTGGGCCTCCTCGCGCGGCGACACGAGACGCTCGCGATCCGCCTCACCGATCCTCGCGAGCGCGAGCTGCCGGACATCGGCTTCGTGATCATGACCGACTCGGAGACCGGCGAGGCCCTGCACATCGATACCCACGACGCGCGTTTCCGCAAGCGATTCGCGGAGGTCGTGGACCGCCGCGAGCGCGCGCTCGGTGCCGCGTTCCGCCGTGCCGGCGTCGACACGCTCGAGCTGTCGACGGAAGAGGATCTCGCGTCGGCCTGTACATCTGGGCGCAGCGGCGCCGTCAGAAGTACGCGCTGCGCTACGCGAGCCTCTCGCTGGTGAAGGAGGCGATGGGGCGCGGTCCCGGCGTCCGCCGGCACGTCCCGCCCGCGCTGTTCCTCGCGGCGATGTTCTTCATGACGGCCGCGCTCGCCCGTCCGGTCATGGTCGTCACCGCGCCCGCACAGGAAGGCACCGTGATCCTCGCGATCGACGTGTCCGGCAGCATGCAGGCCGAGGACCTCAAGCCGAACCGGATGGAGGCCGCGAAAGAAGCGGCGAAAGCCTTCGTGACCCGTCAGGGCGAGGACGTTTCGATCGGCATCGTGTCCTTCTCCGGCGACGCATCGCTCGTCCAATCGCCGACGACCGACAAGGACCTGGTGATCAAGGCGATCGACCGTCTTCGACCGCAGCGGGCGACCGCGATCGGCCGCGGCATCCTGACCTCGCTCGACGCGATCTTCGAGAACGACGAGGGCACGCTGCCGAGCGTGGAGGCGCTGGCGCGACTCGACCAGAGCGGCGGTCAGGCGCGCCCGCCGGCCACACCTCCGCCGGGGGGAACGCTCAACGCGCCGGCGACGATCGTCCTGTTATCAGATGGTCAGAACAATCAGTTCCCCGCGCCGCTCCAGATCATCGATGAAGCGATCAGCCGCGGCGTCCGCGTGTACACCGTCGGCGTCGGCAGCGCCGAGGGGACGATCCTGCGGCTGCAGGGGCGCCAGATCCGCACCCGGCTCGACGAAGCGACGCTGAAGCAGATCGCGCAGATGACCGACGCCGAGTACTTCAACGCGTCGAACGCATCCGACCTGCGCGCGGTCTACGAGAAGCTCTCGACTCAGCTCGTGCTCCGCCAGCAGAAGACCGAGGTGACCGCGTACCTCACCGCGCTTGCGGCGGTGCTGTCGATCATCGCGGGCGGGTTGTCGCTGCTCTGGTTCAACCGCCTGCCGTAGCGTCGCTCAGAGACGGCGGCCGCGTCGGGCCTCTCGCTCGCGGCTGGCTACTCCGGTGCAGGCGGCGCCACTCCTCGCGCTCGCTGCTGGCTACGCCGGCCCCTCGTCAGCGAGCGCATGCTGTTCGGGCCGGCTGGGCGCAGAGGCTCGCTCGAGGAGTGCCGCCGCCCGCTACGTGTGACCTCCTAGTGCCTTGGCCATAATCAGGTCGTGGCGACCATCCCCGCCGCTGATCTCCGCACACGTGTGCACGAGCTCATGCCGCAGGTGCGCGCCGATCTCGAGCGCCTCGTTCGCATCCCATCCGTCAGCGCGGAAGGTCACGATCCCGCGCCGCTCGTGAGGTCCGCCGAGCTGGTGGCCGAGCTGCTCCGGGCGGTCGGCGCCGACACGCGGGTGCTGCGCGCCGAGGGCGGGCATCCCGCTGTCGTCGGTTACCTCAAGGCGCCGCCGGGCAAGCCCACGGTCGTCCTCTACGCGCATCACGACGTGCAGCCGCCTGGTCCCGATTCGGAATGGAAGACTCCGCCGTTCGCGCCGACCGAGCGCGATGGACGTCTCTACGGACGCGGCGCCGCGGACGACAAGGCCGGGGTTCTCGCGCACATCGCCGCCCTGCGCGCGTATGACGGAAAGCCGCCGGTCGGTGTCGCGGTGTTCGTCGAGGGCGAGGAGGAAGCGGGATCGGAGCGCCTCCGCGGCTACCTCGAGGGCGAGGGCGACCGTTTGCGCTGCGACGCGGTGGTCGTCGCCGACGGTGGCAACTGGCGTATCGGCGTCCCTGCGGTCACGACGACGCTGCGTGGTGTGGTCGCGTGCGTGATCGAGGTGCGCGTGCTGGACAAGGCCGTGCACAGCGGCGGCTTCGGCGGTCCGCTGCCCGATGCGCTCACGACACTTGCGCACGTTCTCGCGTCACTCCATGACGAACGCGGACGGGTCCGCGTAGAGGGCCTTGCAAGTGGCAAAGCGCCCCCACTGGATCTCACGGAAGCAGAGCTACGGGAGCAGGCCGGGTGCCCGTCGCGCGCGCGAAGGTCAGCATGCGCATCCCGCCGGGCCAGGATGCAACGAAGGCGCTCGACGCGCTGGTGAAGCACCTCGAGAAGAACGTGCCATGGGGAGCGGAGGTCCACATCGAGCGTCACGCGGTCGGCGAACCGTTCGCGACGAAGACCGGCGGTCCGGCCTACCGCGCGATGCACGCGGCGCTGTCCGAAGCGTGGGGCGCGAAAGCGGTCGACGTTGGCTCGGGCGGGAGCATCCCGTTCCTGTTCGACTTCGCCGAGCTTTTCCCGATGGCCGAGATCCTCGTCACCGGCGTGGACGACCCGCAGTCCGGCCCACATGGTCCCGACGAGGGACTGCATCTCGCGGAGTTCGAGCGCGTCTGCCTCGCGGAGGCGCTATTCCTTTCTAAGCTCGCGGGCTAGATATCTTCCGCCGAGCCGATCAGGCCAGGGCAAACACCGAGCAGCACTCGATTCCGTCGCGACGCGAGGCGATACGCGCAAGAACGCGGCTCGTCGAGCCTGTGCTCGACGAGCCGCATGTCGTGACGAGAGTCTCGGACTATCGAACGACGAAGGCGATGTGCATTCCCGCCATGTAGTGGCCTGGCTGGTTACACATGAGCACGTACTTGCCGGCGCTGAGATTGAGGGTGAAGTCCTTGGTCAAGCCGGCCTCGAGGTCTCCGCTCTCACCCTGAGTGCCCTCCTCGGACATCTTGCTCGGCTCGTCCGTGTTCGGTTGGATCTTGTCCTGTGCGATATCGGTCCGGACCACGACGAGCTCGTGCACGATCGAGCCCGCGTTCTTCACTTTGAACGTAACCGGGCCGCTGCTGACGCTGGTCTGGGCAAGCGTCACGCCCGTGTCCGTCAAGGTCACCGAGACCTGCCCGCCTGTGCCTGGCTGAGCGCCTTGAGCTGCGCATCCGGCCAGGAGCACGAGTGCTGTTGCCATCGCGATGAGGACCCTCATGTCTGATGCCTCCTGCCGGAGCACCCATTTCCTGGAATGTCGGCGATGCACCAACCGTAGGTAGGAGCAGCGTCTTGGCAGTGAGTCTTTCGGCACGTATGTGGGGTGCCGCCTGACATCGTTGTGGGCGTGCTGGTGTCAGAAGCGGGGCCGCCGCTTGGCCATGTAGGCCGCGGCTTCGGCCCGCCGTGCCAGGCCCAGCTTGTCGAGGATGCGGCTTACGTAGTTCTTCACGGTCTTCTCGGATAGGAAGAGCGCCTCGCCGATCACGCGGTTCGTCTTGCCTTCGGCCAGGTGCTCGAGCACCTTGCGCTCCTGGTCGGTCAGTGACGCGAATGCCGGATCCTCGTCCCCGTGGCCACGGCGCACGCGCTCCAGCACCTTGCCGGTGACGTCCGGATCGAGGAGCGACTGTCCGAGCGCGACCGCGGCGATCGCATCGATGACGGCCTGACCGCGCGTCTGTTTCAAGAGGTACCCGGCCGCGCCCGCGACGATCGAGGCGAAGAGCGCCTCGTCGTCCGCGTAGGAGGTGAGCATGATCACCTTGGTCTCCGGCCGCGCCTCGCGGATGGTCCGGCATGCCTCGACGCCGCTGCCGTCCGGTAACCGGATGTCCATGACGATGACATCGGGCCTGGTCCTCGCCGCTGTCTCGATCGCCTCAGCGGTCGTGGCAGCTTCGCCGACGACGAGCATCTCCTTGTGGCGGCCGATCAGCGTGCGGAGACCTTCGCGCACGACCTCGTGGTCGTCGACCAGCATCACCCGAGTCTGCGTCTCAGCCATTCCTCTCCACTATCGTCGCCGGCAGCTCGAAGCGTACTCGCGCGCCGCGGCCGGGCTGGCTCTCAACGCGAAGCGTGCCGCCGACGGCGAACGCGCGCTCGCGCATGTTGTGCAGCCCGTGGCCGGTCGTACTCTCCTCGAAGTCAAAGCCGACGCCGTCGTCCGCGATCAGCAGGATGACGCTGCCGTTCTCGTCGAAGAGACGCACCGACGCGTGGCGCGCGCGAGCGTGGCGCGCGATGTTCCCCAGCGCGTCGGCCGCGATGTAGTAGGCGGCCTCGCGCCGGGGTCGATCGAGGCCGCGCGCAGCGTCCGGCGAGATCTGGACGTCGACGTCGATGAGAGCGTTCGAATGCGCCTGCTCCGCGAGCAGCGGCAGCGATTCCGTCAGTGGCTGATCGCTCGCCTGCACTTGCCGCAGCCCGAGCACGTACCCGCGAAGATCCGCGATCGCGGCATTGAGACGGTCGACCGAGCGCCAGAGCTGATCTTTCGCGTGCGCCGGCTCGGTGTCGACGCGCTCGGCGACGTCCTCGAGCAGCAGGCCTACGCCATAAAGCGACTGCATGACGCCGTCGTGAAGGTCCATGCGGATGCGCTGGCGCTCCTCCAAAACCGACACGCGTTCGACCTGGTGGTAGAGGCGTGCATTCTCGATCGCGATCGCGGCCTGCGCGGCGAGCGTCTCGAGCGCCTCGGCGTCGTCCGTCGTGAACTCCTCCGCTCCTTGCTTCTCGGTGAGGTACAGATTGCCGAGCGGTTCTCCACGCAGGACGATCGGCGTGCCAAGGAAGCTGCGCATCGGCGGGTGGTTCTTCGGGAATCCGACGGATGAGGGATGCGCGTGAAGGTCTCGTAGCCGCAGGGGCCGGCGCTCCTCCTGCAGGTGACCGAGCAGACCGAGGCCGCGCGGCAGCGCTCCGATGAGTGTGCGGTCTTCATCGCTGATACCCGACGTCGTGAACGTCTCGACCACGCCCTGCTCGTCGAACACGCCAAGGGCCGCGTACTTCGCGTTCGCCACCGCGCGCGCCTGATCCGCGACGCGCTGCAGCACCTCGTCGCGGTCGAGCTCCGAGGTGAGCGCGAGCCCCGCGGCATTGACCGCCTGCAGCTGCTGGCGCTTTTGCTCGAGCGCGTCGGCGAGCTGCCGCAGCCGCTCGGTGTTGGCGCGATCGCGGACCTGTAGGTTCGCGAGCTGCGCGAAGATCACCGACGAGAACGCGAGGACGCCGGCGACGCCGACGACGACCGTGATGAGGTGCGAGATGCCCGGCGAAACGAAGCGCTCGACGAGGAAAAAGTCGAGCGCCATGAGCGCGACGATGAGAAGCGAAGGCAGGAGGACCGCCGCGATGCGCAGCCGCCGTGAGTAGGTTCCGCGCGTGTCGCGGACCTTGGAGTCGCTCACCGGCCGATTATCGGAGGAGACGTGCAAGAAGAGCGGATCTCTCCGCTCTTCCTGGCTAAACGTCGAGTGTGGGTCACGCGGTGGACGGAACGCGAGCTGGTGTCGGGTACACGGGCTTCTCTGTTGGCGGGACCTTCCAGGGTGTTCCGAGGCGCGGCATGAGGAACCGGTCGAGGCCGATGTGCCCGGCTGTCTTCCAGGCGAGGACCAGGAGGAAGCCCAGCAGGAGCATGACCGGGTTTGTACTGGCGCTGCCGGCGAGCATGAAGTTCAGGTTCATGAATGCGCCGCCGACGGCCGCGACGCCGACGAACGCACCGAAGATGAGTCCGAGGCCGACCGCGGTCTCACCGAACGCGATCACCTTTCCCATGACCACCTCAGCGTGGCTGTCGATGAGGAACTGGATGAAGCCGCGGTACCAGTCGTAGGTGATGACCGGCTTGGCTGGTGCCGCGGGTATCGCGGCGATCCGGTTCCAGAAGGCGAGGATCCCGGCGCCGTCGTAGATGTAGTTCGTCGTCGCTCCTACGTCCTGGATCTTGTGCAGTCCAGCGTCGAGCCAGGCCCAGCCGACGTAGATGCGGACGAGGAGCCAGACCGGCGCCATCCGCGTGTCCGAGAACAGGAAGCGTGCCAGTGGTGGGTCAGCGATGACCGTGCTCTTCGTGATCCGGGTGCTCGACATTTCTTTCAAGACCTCCGTGTTGCTGCGTCAACTTTGCCGTCCGGCCATTCGGCGAGACAGGGCCGCGCGGACCAAAAGAGGCGGTCGAGTGGTCCCGGCGAACAGGTGACCTTCGGCCCTATTTAGCCCGGGTGGGGCGACGGACCATGGGTCCACCGTGCAGATCGACTCGCTGTTCCTCGTTTTGGTGAGCGCCGGCGTCGTGCTGGCCGCGCTCGCAGCGATCCTCGTCGGGATGCTGACCGCGCGCCTCTTTTTCCACGCCAGTCGAGGTGGGCGCGAATAGGTCAGGATGTCCGCGTGCTGACCCTATCCGTCCCCCTCTGGGAGCTCATCCTGCGTACGGCGGTCGTCTACGCCGCGGTGCTCACTTTGCTACGCCTTGCTGGTAAGCGTGAGCTCGGCCAGATGACCGCGGCGGATCTCGTCGTGATCCTGATCATCGCCAACGCGGTCCAGAACTCGATGAACGGTGGAGACGTCTCTCTCATCGGAGGCATCATCTCGGCGGCGACGCTGGTCGGCCTGAATGTCGCGCTCAGCCGCTTCGGCCGCGATATCCCGATCCTCGGCCGGCTTGTCTCCGACGAGCGAACGCTCTTGGTCCAGGATGGCCGGCCGATCATGGAAAACCTGGAGCGCGAGCACGTCGACCTCGAGGAGATCGAGATGGCCGCTCGCGAACACGGCATCGCCGACGTGAGCAAGGTAGCCGCAGCCGTGCTGGAGATCGACGGGTCCATCAGCATCATCCCCAAAGAGGGCGGCGCGTATCACCGGACGCGTCGCCACTTCCGTCAGATCGGCAGGCGCCCTTAGCGCACGTATTCGGAGCGGAGCAGCTCGAAGCTCGCGTAGAAGGCGTCCGGCGTCTGCCCGAAGGCCGACGCGAAGGCCGCAGGCCAGGACTCGCCGCGGCCAACGCGGCTGCAGAAGTCGCGCAGCGGCAGCGGTCCGTTCCGCGCGAGCATCCGATCGACGGCGAGATATCCCACGGCGAACGGATTCGCGTCCGACGGCCACGAGGTCTCGAGCGAGCGCAGGGTCACGTAACGCGCGTTCCGCAGCTGCCGCTTCGTGAAGACATCCATGTTCGCTGCCGGGATGAGCCCGGCGTCGACGAGCGAGCGGTACGCGAGCGACTCGGCCATGCCCTCCGAGATCCAGCGCGGACCGAGCATGCAGGCGCTGCCGCCCAGCTCGTATTGCCAGAGGTGGATGTACTCGTGCGCAGCCAGCTCTTTCCGCTCGGTGCTCGGCGTCCAGGTGTCGGGCGCGGCCGCGGGCGGCGACGACCAGGCGAGGTTGGACGTGACGATCTCGAACGACGGGCCGAGGGTGAGGCAGCAGAAGCGCTCGGTGCCGTCGCCGACACGGACGTTCACCGTCACCGCGTTCCCGCGATCGCCGCCGGCGCTCGTGGCAAGATACGCGCCCGCGTGCGCGACGCCCTCATGCACCTCGGCGATGTCGGATGCCGCGACGCCGTCGCCGATCGCGTACGTGACACCGGATGGTGACGGTGGCGTCGGTCGCGGCGCCGAGCCGTCCGCGCTCAGCACCGTGACGATCCAGAAGACGCCGTAGTCCTCCATCCAGGTCGCGCCTTCGATCAGCGGACGGATGCCGAGGCGGTACGTGCCCGGCAGGGGCGGCGCCTGCACGCTGAACTGGAACCATGCGATCTGACCCGGACCGACGTAGGCGGCGGGCTGCACGCTGGCGCGGTTGAAGCGCGGCCATCCGGTCGCGGGCGAGCCACGCGCACCATCGCCGCCGAGGATGCTCGGCTGATCCTGGCCGGGCTCGGAGTTCCATGTCCCGAGGTACGCGACCTCACCCAAACGCCCGCTGATCCAGCCGCGCGAGCCCGAGTTGAAATAGGCGACCGTCGCGGTCGCGCGCTCGCCGGCGCAGAGGCTCATGTATCCCGACTGGCCGTACCACGACGCGTGAAATCCTGCGATGCCGCTCGGCACGCGCGCGGGTGGTGCGATGCCCGGACCGATCGAGCCGACGCACGTCGCGTTCGCGGGCGCGAGCGCGGGCGCCGACGCGGGCGCCGCAGCAGCGAGAGACGCGATGAGCATGAGCACGCCAACGACTGGTCCCATCACCAGACCAACTCTGCGCTTTGCGTGCCGTGACGGGAACGCCGCGCCGGTGACCGCGATACGCTGACAGGCGTGCCCGATGCGCCGCCGCGCGCCGTGCTGAGTCCGGCGTTCCGCCTCGTCTTCCGGCTCGAGATCGCCAATCGCCCCGGCATGTTCGCGCACGTTGCGACCGTCGTCGGCGAACGCGGCTGCAGCCTTGGCGCGATCGATCTCGTCGAGGCCACCCCGGCGGTCCACGTTCGCGACGTGACGGTGGACTGCCCCGACGAGGCCATCGGGGCGCAGCTCCAGGATGATCTGCGGCGGATCGACGGCGTTCGCGTCCGCAACGTGTCCGACCGCGCGTTCCTGATGCACCTCGGCGGCAAGATCGAGACGAAGGGTCGGGTGAGCGTCCGCACGCGCGACGACCTGTCGCTGGTATACACGCCGGGCGTCGCGCGCATCTCTCGCGCGATCGCCGAGGATCCGGACAAGGTCTGGCGGCTCACGATCCGGCAGAACAGCGTCGCGGTCGTCACCGACGGGTCAGCGGTGCTCGGACTCGGCAACATCGGGCCGGAGGCCGCGCTGCCGGTGATGGAGGGGAAGGCCCTGCTCTTCGCGGACCTCGCGGCTATCACGGCGTTCCCGCTGTGCCTCGCGACGCACGACCCCGACGAGATCGTTCGCACCGTGGAGAACGTTGCGCCAGTGTTCGGAGGCATCAATCTCGAGGACATCGCGGCGCCGGCGTGCTTCGTCGTCGAGCGCAAGTTGCGCGAACGTCTCGACATCCCGGTCTTCCACGACGACCAGCACGGCACGGCGATCGTCGTTCTCGCGGGGTTACGGAATGCCGCGGCCGTTGTGGCGCGCGAGCTCGCCGATCTGCGCATCGTGATCGCGGGCGCTGGCGCCGCGGGGATCGCGACGGCACGGCTGCTGCGCCTTGCCGGCGTGCGCGACATCATGCTGTGCGACCGCCACGGCATCGTGCATGGCAAGCGCGATGATCTGAACGAGGAGAAGCGCGATGTCGTGCGAGTGCTCGGGACCGAGCGCCGCGGGTCGCTCGAGGACGCGCTCGCCGGCGCGAATGTCTTCATCGGACTCTCTGGTCCGAGGATCCTGTCGCGTGGAGCGCTGCGCACGATGGGGCGACCACGCATCGTGTTCGCGCTCGCGAACCCTGATCCCGAGATCGACCCGCTCGACGCCGCGCCCGACGTGGACGTGCTCGCGACCGGACGCAGCGACTATCCGAATCAGGTGAACAACGTGCTCGCGTTCCCTGGTGTGTTCCGCGGACTTCTCGACGCCCGCGCTCGCGGCGTATCGGCGGAGGTCGAGCTCGCCGCGGCGAAGGCGCTCGCCGCGACCGTCCCGCCGCAAGTGCGTTCGGCCGAGTACATCCTGCCGTCGGTGTTCGACCGCGATGTCGTGCCGGCGGTCGCGAAGGCCGTCGCCGCCGCGACGCGCGATGCCGGCCTCGCGCGGAAAACGACGACAGCGGAGGTGTAAGGAGTGCTCATCCGTCGTCACGACGAGCCGCTGAGCGATGCCGAGTGGCGCGCGTTCCTCGCCGACCACGATTTCGGCGAGCTCATCGCGCCCGGTGCCGGCCGCGATCTCCCGATCGTGGTGCCGACGCACTTCATCTATGACGGCGACAAGACCGTGCTCCTTCACCTTGCGAGACCCAATCCGGTCTGGGGAGCGCTGGACGAGCGCCCGCGTGCGCTGCTCTCCGTCTTCGGTGCCTACACCTTCATCCCGGGTCACTGGAACCAGGACGAGTACGGCGTCCCGACCTCGTACTACGCGGCGGTACAGCTCGCGTGCGACGTGGAGATCGTCGACGAGCCGGCCGGCATCGCAGCGATCCTCGAGCGCCAGCTCGCGCATTTCCAGCCCGAAGGAAAACACGCGCCGGTCGAGCCCGGCGACAATCCGTACGGCAAGCTGCTCGGATCCATCCGCGGCATCCGTCTCTCCGTCACCGACGTGCGCGCGAAGTTCAAGTTCGGCGCGAACCGCACGGTCGAGCATCGCGAGGCCGTTGCCGCGAAGCTCGCCGAGCGCGATCGGCCGCTCGACGTCGAAGCCCGCACGAACCTCGTGCGCCGGCTCGGGCGTCGCTGATGCTCGACCCGCTCTTCGTCACCGGACTCGCCGTCCTGGCGCTGCTGACGATCTCACCGGGCGCGGACATGGCGCTCGTCGCGAAGATCACGCTCGAGCGCGGCCGGCGGGCGGCGCTACTCGCGACGCTCGGCATCTGCTCCGGCCTGCTCGTGCATGCGACCGCGTCAGCCCTGGGGCTGTCGGTGATCCTCGCGACATCGGCGGAGGCATTCACGATCGTGAAGATCGCCGGCGCGGCGTACCTCACCTATCTCGGGCTCCAGGCGCTTCGCAGCTCGTTCCGTCACGACACGTCCGAGACGCCCTCGCCGCGGCGCGGCGCGAATCCGTATCTGCAGGGCGTGTTCAGCAACGTGCTGAACCCGAAGGTCGCGGTCTTCTACCTGACCTTCCTGCCCCAGTTCATGTCACCCGGGGACAACGTGCTCGTACGGTCGCTCGCGTTCGCGGTCGCGCACGGCGTCATGGGGATCGCGTGGCTCTCGGCGTACGCGTACGCGCTCACGCGCATCAGCGCTCTGCTCGGTGGCGCCGGCGTGCGGCGCTGGCTGGAGCGCGTTACCGGCGGCGTGTTGATCGCGCTGGGCGCGCGCCTCGCTTTGGAGCGGCGCTAGCTGCGCGCTAGGCGTCGCGCCGCGTCGGCGGGATGACCCCCATGCGGCCGGCGCGGTAGTCGGCGATGGCCTGGATGATCTCCTCGCGGGTGTTCATCACGAACGGTCCGTAGAACGCGATCGTCTCGCGGATCGGACGACCGCCGAGCAGCAGGATCTCGAGACGCGGCGCGCGGCTCGTCTGCTGCTCGTCTGCCGCGATCGCGAGCGCATCGCCGGGCCCGAAGATCGCGAGCTGGCCTTCATGGAGCGCGACGCGTCCGATGCCGGCGGTGCCGCGACCGGAAAGGACGTACGCGAGCGCGTTGAACTCGCTGGGCCATGGCAGCTCGAGCCGCGCGCCCGGCGCGATGCTCGCGTGTGCGTACACGATCGGCGTGTGCGTGCGGCCCGGACCGGCGTGACCGCCGAGATCGCCGGCGATGACGCGGACGAGCGATGCGCCGTCGTGCGACGAGAGGAGGAGCACGTCGCTCCCGCGGATGTCCTGGTAGCGCGGCGGGCTCCACTTTTTGTCGGCGGGCAGGTTCACCCACAGCTGCGTGCCGTGGAAGAGGCCTCCGCGCACGAGCAGCTCGTGCGTCGGCATCTCGGAGTGGACGATGCCGGCGCCCGCGGTCATCCACTGCGTCGCGCCGTCGGTGATCACGCCGCCGCCGCCGGTCGAGTCCTTGTGCTCGATCGCGCCGTCCATGATGTAGGTCACCGTCTCGAAGCCGCGGTGCGGATGATCCGGCGCGCCCTTCGCCTCGCCCGGCGAGTACTCGACCGCGCCGAGGTGATCGAGAAGCAGGAACGGGTCGGTGAGATTCGGGTCGATCCCGGGGAAGGGCCGGCGAACCTGGAAGCCCTCGCCTTCCAGCGTGACCGTCGCGTCGACGACGCCCAGCACCGGACGCACCGCGGCGGCGAGGTCGGGCCGCTCGATACGGGGTAGCGCAAGGGTCTCAGCTTCGACGGCGGGCACCGCCTACTGCAACTACCCGAGGGCCACCGTTGTTCCGCGAGTCAAGACGCCTTCGGTCTGAACGCGGCCCATGCCAGGACGCCCGAAACGAAGAGCAGCACGCTTCCGATCGCGGCCCACACGATCTGCCCGGTCATGAACGACCCCGGAAGCACGCCGATGCCCTGAAGGATCCAAACGATGCCTGTGAGCCCGCAGAGGATCGCAAGCACGATGAGGCGGCTCCGGCGCACGAACGCACAATAGACTTGTCACATGTCCCCTTTCCGCGGCCCTACCTAGCCATGCGCCGGACCGACATCCGCAACATCGCGATCATCGCGCACGTCGACCACGGGAAGACGACGCTGGTCGACGCCATGCTCCGGCAGAGCCATATCTTCCGCGACAACCAGCAGGTCGCCGAGCGCGTCATGGACTCGAACGCGCTCGAGCGCGAGCGCGGCATCACCATCATGGCGAAGAACACCGCGGTCATGTATCGCGGAACGAAGATCAACATCGTCGACACGCCCGGCCACGCCGATTTCGGCGGCGAGGTCGAACGGGTCATGAACATGGTCGACGGCGTGCTTCTTCTCGTCGACGCGGTCGATGGGCCGATGCCGCAGACGAAATTCGTGCTGCGCCAGGCGCTCCGGCGCGGGCACCGCGCGATCGTGGTCATCAACAAGATCGATCGTCCGAACGCGCGCCCGGTGCACGTGCTGAATGAGACGTTCGACCTGTTCCTCGACCTCGGAGCCGCGAACGAGCAGGCCGAGTTCGCGACGATCTACACCAACGCGATCACCGGCGCGGCCAGCACCGACCACCGCCACATCGGCACCACGCTCGAGCCGCTGTTCGACGCGATCGTCGAGAGCATCCCCGCGCCCGATGTGGACGCCGAGGCGCCGGCGCAGCTGCTCGTGACGACGACGACCTACGACGATTACAAGGGCAAGATCGCCGTCGGACGGCTCCAGAGCGGCGTGCTCAGGCGCGCGCAGCCGGTCATGCGCATCGACCACTTCGGCGCGCTCACGCCGGCGCGCGTCACGCAGCTCTTCACCTTCCAGGGTCTGGCGCGCGAAGAGGTCGAAGACGCGCGTGCCGGTGACATCGTCGCGGTCGCCGGTGTCCCCGACGTGGGCATCGGCGACACGATCGCGGACGCAGCGGACCCGCGGCCCCTTCCGCCCATTCGCGTCGAAGAGCCCACGCTGCGGATGACCTTCGCCGTGAACACCAGCCCCTTCTCGGGACGCGAGGGCACGCACGTCACCAGCCGCAAGCTGCGGGAGCGCCTCTACGCCGAGCTCGAGCGCGACGTGGCGCTGCGCGTGGCCGATACCGAGAGCCCCGACACGCTGGTGGTGAGCGGCCGCGGTGAGCTGCACCTCGCGATCCTCATCGAGACGCTGCGGCGCGAGGGCTATGAGTTCCAGGTGTCGCGCCCGGAGGTCATCTACAAGGAGGAGGGCGGCGAGCAGCTGGAGCCGTACGAGCAGCTCGAGGTCGAGGTCGCGCAGGACGTGCTCGGCACGGTGGTAGAGCTCGCGGGCCGGCGGCGCGGCGCGCTCGTCGACATGAAGTACCGCGAGGATGGCAGCGCCCACTGCGTGTACCGGATCCCCACCCGCGGTCTGCTCGGATTCCGTCAGGCCTTTCTCACGAACACGCGCGGCAAGGGCGTGATGAACACGCTCTTCGCAGGATACGGTCCCTATGCCGGGTCGATCGAGTCGCGCGATCTCGGGTCGCTCATCGCGTTCGAAGCAGGCACGACGACGATGTTCGGGCTGAACCAGGCGCAGGAGCGCGGCCAGCTCTTCATCGGGCCCGGCGTGGAGGTCTACGAGGGGATGGTCGTCGGCGAGCACATCCGCGACCGCGACCTCGAGGTGAATGTGGTGCGCAAGAAACACCTCACGAACATGCGAAGCAGCAATTCGGACATCGCCGCGAAGCTCGATGGACTCCGCGAGCTGTCGCTCGATGACGCGGTCGAATTCCTGGCCGATGACGAGCTGCTCGAGGTCACGCCGGCGGCGTATCGCATCCGCAAGCGCGTGCTGGCGAAGCAAGACCGTGATCGTCTCGCGGGCCAGCGCAAGAAGGCCGCAGCCGCCGTCTGAGAAGCCCGTCAGGCGCTACGATTTCGCCGGAATGAAGACCCGTCACGACGACGCGGCGCTCCTCGCCGAGGTCGAGCCGACGGTCGCGCGTCTGCTGGATCGCCACGTCGGCGTGGCGAAGGAGTGGTTCCCGCACGACTACATCCCATACAGCCTGGGGCGCGACTACGACAAGGAGCCCTGGACGCCGGACCAGCCCAGGCTCACCGGCGTCGCGCAGACGGCCTTCGAGGTGAACCTGCTCACCGAAGACAACCTGCCCTCATACCACCGCCTCATCTACAAGATCTTCAGCAAGGGCGACGGCGCGTGGAAGAACTGGGTCAACCGGTGGACCGCCGAAGAGGGCCGGCACGCGATCGTCATCCGCGATTACCTCGTCGTCACGCGGAACATCGATCCGGTCGCGCTCGAGCGTGGCCGGATGCAGAACGTGATGTCCGGCTACGACCACGACGTGAACGTGCTGCAGGGCCTCGCCTATACGTCGTTCCAGGAGCTCGCCACTCGTGTCTCGCACCAGAACACCGGCCGGTACTCGGACGACCCGGTGGCGGACAAGATCATGTCGCGCGTCGCGCTCGACGAGAACCTGCACATGGTCTTCTACCGCGACGCGCTCGCGGCGATGCTCGAGATCGCGCCGTCCGAGGTCGTCACCGCGATCACGCGCGAGGTGCTCACGTTCGAGATGCCGGGCAGCGCCATCGCCGGATTCGTGCGCAAGGCGGCGCGGATGGCGGACGCGGGCATCTACGACCTCCGCATCCATCACGACGACATCCTGTGGCCGCTGCTCCGCTACTGGCGCATCTTCGAACGCACCGGTCTCGATGCCGAGGCCGAGCACGACCGCGACCGCCTTCACCGGTTCCTCGACAAGCTTGACGCGTCGGCGCGCATATACGAGGAGCGGCGCGCCGCCCGGCGCGAACGCGAAAGCAGCGCGGCCAAATAATTCCTGCGGCCCATCTGCGCTAGCCTCGCGGGTCCGTGACCTCTTCCACTCACGACGCACCGAGCTACGGGCGGCTGTTCGCGATCGCCGGATTCCCGCGCTTGGTCGCGAGCATGATGCTCGCGCGTACCGCCGGCCAGATGGTGTCGTTGGTCCTCGTCCTCTTCGCTTTGCAGCGTTACGGATCGGCAGAGATCGCAGGTGCGGTCACTTTCCTCAGCATCCTGCCCGGCCTTGTCGGCAGCCCCGTCGCCGGCGCTCTGCTCGACCGCCACGGCCGCACCCGACTCATGGTCCTCGATTACGTGATCGCAGGATGTTCGCTCGCGCTGATCGCGACGCTCGCCCTGGTGGACCTCCTTCCAGTGGCCGCGCTGCTGGCGATCGTGACCATCACCTCGCTCACCCAACCGCTGTCGAACACCGGCGTGCGGACGCTCTTCCCGCTCATCGTCCCGCGGCACCTGTGGGAGCGCGCGAACGCGATCGACAGCAACGGCTACGTCGTCGCGAGCATCGTCGGGCCGGCGCTCGCCGGCGCGCTCGTCGCGGCTTTCGGAGCCCCCGTTGCGCTCGTGTTCACCGCTTCCCTCTTCAGCGCAGCGGCCGTCGTCGCGCTCGGCCTGCGCGATCCTGCCACCAAGGGCGAGACCGGCCGGCTGTTGCCCGACGCGTGGCGTGGGCTCGCGTACGTGGCGCGCAACCGCACGCTGCGGGCGCTTGCGCTGGCCGTGTCGACGAGCAACCTCGGATGGGGCATGTTCTTCCTCGCGCTGCCGGTGCTCGTGCTCCAGCGCTTCGGCCGCGGGCCCGAATTCGTGGGTCTGCTCTTCGCGCTGCTGGGAATCTCCGGCTCGGTTGCCGTGCTGTTGATGGGTCGGGTGTCGACGCGCGGTCGGGAACGGCAATGGCTCGCGCTCGCGATGCTTGGCGAGGCGGCGGCGATCGCGATCGTCATGCTCTACCCCGACCCGCTGATCGTCGCGCTCGCGATGCTGGCTCTCGGCATCGCGACCGGTCCGTTCGACATCGTCCTGTTCACGCTGCGACAGCGCCGCACTGATCCGGCATGGCTCGGCCGCGCCTTCGCGGTGTCGATGGCCCTCAACTTCGTCGGATTCCCGATCGGCTCGGCCATCGCGGGCGCGGTCGTTCCGATCTCGATCCCGCTCGTGCTGCTCGCGGCGGTGACGTGCGAGACACTCGGCGCGGTCTTCGCGTTCGTCGGCGTTCCCGGCGAGGACGCGTTAGCGTGACGGCATGATCCCGCTCGCCCCGTTCGGCAGCACCGGTCATCGCAGCACGCGCACTCTGTTCGGCGCAGCGGCGCTCTCACGCGTGACGCAGGCGGTCGCGGACGGGGTGCTCGACCTGCTCCAGCGTTACGGCGTCAACCACATCGACACGGCGGCCAGCTACGGCGACGCCGAGCTGCGCGTCGCGCCCTGGATCAGAGGAGCCGGGCGTGATCGTTTCTTCGTCGCGACAAAGACCGGCCGGCGAACGTACGCCGAGGCTCGCGACGAGATCCGCCGCTCGCTCGAGCGGCTGGGCACGGATCACGTCGATCTCATCCAGCTGCACAACCTCGTGGACCAGGCCGAGTGGGACATGGCGTTCGCCCCCGACGGTGCGCTGCGCGCGGCGGTCGAGGCGCGCGATGCGGGTCTGGTGCGCTTCATCGGTGTGACCGGTCACGGTCTCGAGGCGCCGGCGCAGCACCGGCGAAGCCTGGAACGTTTCCCGTTCGATTCGGTGCTGTTCCCCTACAACTACGTTCAGCTGCAGGCGCCCGCCTACGCGCGCGACGTGGCGGCGCTCATTGCGCTCTGCGAGGAACGCGGCGCGGCGATGCAGACGATCAAGGCGATCACGCTCGGGCCGTGGCAGGCGGAACGGCCGAGCACGCCAACGACCTGGTACGAGCCGCTGCGCGAACAGCGCGACATCGATCTCGCAGTGCGCTGGGTGCTGAGCGATCCGAGAGTGTTCCTCAACACCGTCGGCGACGTCGGGCTGCTGCCGCTGGTCCTGGACGCCGCAGCGCGCGATGGCGTGCGGCCGCCGGACGCGGACATGGACGAGCTGCTGCTGCGCCGCGAGATGAGCCCGCTCTTCACGACCTAATCCTGCGACGCGTCGACGATCGCGACGACGCGGTCGAGGCCGCGCGGCGCATCGGGCGCGCCGTCGGGCGGCAAGAGGTAGAACCGCAGACCGGCGACGATCGCGCCGGCGTCGGCGACCGGATGATCGCCGACCATGAGCGTGTCGCGCGGCAGCGTGCCGAGCGCTTCGGAGGCGCGCAGGAAGATCCTGGGATCGGGCTTCTCGGCGCCGACCTCGAACGAGTGCGTGTACGCGTCGACCAGCTCGGCCAGGCCGTGCGCCGTGAAGATGGGTCGCAGGTCGCGCGGCACGTTGCTCACGATTCCGATCCTGACGCCGCGCGAACGCAGCGCCCGCAGCGTCGGAGCCGTGTCCGGATAGGGGATCCAGGCGCGCGGATCCATCACGCGTTCGTACAGCGTGCTCGCGATGTCGGGCACCGCACCGTTCGCGCGCTCGAAGAGCGCGGTCCACACCTCGCGGTGCGCGTCCGCTGACAGGTCGCGTCCCTTCGCGAGCTCCTCGGGCATCTTGCCCGCCACCCACAGCTCATCCCAAAGCGCGCGCGCTTTGGTGGCCTCGATGTGCACGCCGCGCTCCGCAGCCGCCGCCACGATCACGCTGCCCGCATCCGGTGGCGAGAAGAGCGTGTCGCCCCAATCGAAGAGCACGCCGCGGATCGGAGTCACCCGCGCGATTCTGACGGACCGGAGCGTTCCATCGCAGAATGCGTCGCGATGCGTGTCGCCATCCTCGGCGTTGGGCGTCTCGGCGCGTTCCACGCGAAGGTCCTCAGCGAAACGAAGGACGTGGACGAGCTACGCGTCTACGACGCGGACGACGCTCGCGCCAAAGACGTCGCCGCGACACTGCGCGTTCGGGCCGCCGCCTCGATCGACGAGGCGCTCGCGGGTGTCGATACCGCGGTCATCGTGACCCCGACCAACACGCACGCGTCGTTGATCAAGCGCTGCCTCGACGCGCGGATCGCGACGTTCTGCGAGAAGCCGATCGCGATCGGCATCCCCGAGACACGCGACATCGTCGCGCACGTCGAGCGCGCGAGGGGAAAGCTGCAGATCGGCTTTCAACGCCGCTTCGACGCGGGATACCTGAGGGCGCGCGATGACATCCGGGCCGGAAAGATCGGTGACGTGTTCTCCTTCGTCATGGTCAGCTGCGATCGCCTGCCGCCGCCCGACGCGTACGTCGCGACCTCGGGCGGCCAGTTCAAGGATCAGCTCATTCACGACTTCGACATCACGCGCTGGCTCTTCGGCCAGGAAGCGGTGGAGGTGACCGCGACCGGCTCGACGCTCGGCTTCCCCCAGTACGAGGCGATGGGAGACGTCGGCACGTCGGTGGTGCTGATCCGCCTCTCCGGCGGCTCGCTCGGGCTCATCACCGGGCTGCGCCACAACGAAGCGGGGTACGACATCCACGTCGAGATCCATGGCGCGAAGGACACGCTCGCGATCGGCGTCGATCCGCGGACGCCCTGGCGCTCGGTCGAGGCCGACGCGCCGGCGCTCGCGGGGCCGCCCTACCCGACGTTCTTCGTGCGCTTCGACGGCGCCTACCGCGCGGAGCTCGCCGAGTTCCTGCGCTTCGCGCGCGGCGAGGCCGCGAACGCCTGCACTGCGGCGGACGCCCTCGAGGCGCTGCGGATCGCCGAGGCCGCGGGCCGCTCCTATCGCGAGCGGCGGACCGTGAAGCTCACCGAGATCACTTGACCGTCAGAGTCACCTTCATCGGGAGCGGGAACGCGTTCGCGGACGGCGGCCGCTCGCATGCCTGCATCCACGTGAGCGCTCCCGGTGTCTCGCTGCTGCTCGACTGCGGCGGTTCGGCCCTGCCCGCGATAAAGCGCGAGATCGATCCGGAAGCGATCGACGCGATCGCGATCAGCCACCTGCACGGCGACCACTTCGGCGGTATCCCGTATCTCGTCATCGAGCAACATTTCGCGGGGCGGACCGCGCCGCTCGCGATCGCGGGTCCGCGGGCGCTTGTCCAGCGGCTGCGCGCCGCCGAGTCAGCGCTCTACCCCGATTTCTTCCGCAAGACGAAGCTCGCATTCCGGGTCGAGGAGACGGTGCTCGGCGCGAACGAGGTCGAGCTCGGGGGCGCGCTCGTGAGCGCGCTGCCGGTGAAGCACGTGGCCGAGTCGGATCCGCACGGTCTGCGGGTGCGCGTGGGTGACAAGCTCGTCGCGTATTCGGGCGACGCGATCTGGAGCGAGGAGCTGGCCCGCGTCGCGCACGGTGCCGATATCTTCATCTGCGACGCGTCGTTCTTCGACACCGACGACCCGTCGCACATCTCGTATCGCACGCTCATGTCGCACCGTGCCGAGCTCGAGTGCAAACGCATCGTGCTCACGCATCTCGGCGCGGAAACCCTCGCGCGGATCGGCGAGCTGGAGCTCGAACACGCTGTGGATGGGACGACGGTCGAGGTCTAGCGCAGGTCGCCGGCGTCGCCGGTGTTCAGCGCGCGGTCAGCGTGTGGTCAGCGACACCCCCTACTTAGGTCACCCGCCCGGTACGAGCCGATTTGTCCACGTAACCGGCCATCGTGGCGCCGCCGTTAATGCGACGAGACCGAGCAGGTCGGCGGTCGCTCGCGTGAAAGGAGAGCGGCGAGCCACGTTCCGACCCGCGGTCGCCACGGCGGGGGGAAGGGGCGGGAGGTTGTCATGCGTCAATGGAGACTCTGTACCGCCCTCGCACTGCTCTTCTCGATCATCATCCTCGCGGTCAATGCGACCCCCGCATCCGCGACCTCGTTCGTCATCCGCACGCTCGACGGCCGCGGGAACAATCCGCTCCACGCCGATTGGGGACGCGCGAACACGCTCTACCAGCGTGTCGGGGCGCCCAATTACGCCGACGGCGTCGGCGCCATCGTCGGCGGTCCATCGGCGCGGTACGTGAGCAACCGCGTGTTCAACGACATCGGCCAGAACATCTTCTCCGAGAACGCGCTGACCCAGTGGGCCTGGGTCTGGGGCCAGTTCATGGACCACGACTTCGGTCTTCGCGACGAAACGCCCGGCGCAAGCGTGCCACTCGCCTTCAACGCGAACGATCCACTCGAGACGTTCACGAATGACTTCGCGCAGATGTCGTTCACACGCACGCCGGCGGCCCCCGGGACGGGGACCGCGACGGCACGTCAGCACGTCAACACGCTCAGCAGCTTCATCGACGGCTCTGGTGTCTACGGCGTCACGCCGGCGCGCCTCGAGTGGCTCCGCGTCGGCCCGGTCGACAACGACCTGAGCAACAACGGCGCACGCCTGATGCTCACGCCGGATGGCTATCTGCCGCTCGTCACCGCGCGCGGCGACGCCGCATCGGCGCCCGCCATGGACCTCATGGGTCCGCTCGCCGGGGCACCCAACGATGCCGTTGTCGCGGGTGACGTCCGCGCCAACGAGAACATCGCGCTCACGGCCTTGCACACGCTGTTCGCTCGCGAACACAATCGCATCGTCGCGGCGCTTCCCGGTTTCCTGTCCGCGGAAGAGAGGTTCCAGATCGCTCGGCGCGTCGTCGGCGCGGAGCTCCAGTACATCACCTACACGCAGTTCCTACCGGCGGTCGGGCTCCGCCTGAGCCCCTATGCCGGGTACGAGCACACCGTGAACCCCGGTCTGTCGAACGAATTCGCCGTGGTCGGTTACCGCGCACACAGCATGATCCACGGAGAGTTCGATGTGGCCGCCGTAGCCGGGACGTACACCGGCGCGCAGCTCGCGGCGTTCGCGGCACGGGGCATCGCGGTCACCGAGACGGCCGACGAGGTCCAGCTGAACGTCCCGCTCAACGCGGCGTTCGGGGCACCCGACCTGCTGCGGCAGCTCGGCCTCGGCACCACGCTCGAAAGCCTGGGCGAGCGTCAATACCAGAACGACGAGCAGATGGACAACTCGCTACGCAGCGTCCTCTTTCAGGTCCCGAAGCCCGGGATCCCCGACCCGGCCGTGTGCGGCGAACCGGTCGACCATCCCGAGTGCTTCAAGGGCGTCACGGACCTCGGCGCGATCGACATCGCTCGCGGCCGTGACCACGGCATGCCGACGTACAACGACATGCGGCGCGCATACGGCCTCGCGCCAAAGACGTCGTTCACGGACATCACGGGTGAGGCCACGCAGCGCTTTCCCAGCGACCCGCTGATCGACGCCGGCGATCCGATCAACGATCCCAACATCCTCGACTTCGTCCGCCTCCTCGACGACAACGGGAACGTCATCCCCTTCGGCAGTCCTGCGGCGAGCGAGAGCGCGGTCGTCGGCGTTCGCCGCACCACCCTGGCGGCACGCCTCAAGGCTGTATACGGGAACGTCGACACGCTGGACGCCTTCGTGGGCATGGTGGCCGAGCGCCACGTCAGTGGAGCGGAGTTCGGAGAGCTCCAGCTCGCGATGTGGAAGAAGCAGTTCGAGGCGCTACGCGACGGCGACCGCTTCTTCTACCAGAACGACCCGATCCTCCGAGTCATCGACCTTCGTTTCGGCATCGACTACCGGCACACACTCTCGGAGATCGTCAAGCTCAACACCGGCGTCACCGTTCCAGCGAACGTCTTCACGTTCGCGGGCAACTGAGCGACGGGGAGGGGGCGCAGCGTGCGCTCCCTCCTCGCTCCTTCCGGACGAAGCTCGTCACTCCGCGATGACGTGGATGCGCTCAGGCTTCACGGCGACCGTCACCGGACCGTCGAAGTCGGCGGCCGCGCCGGGATCGGGTTGATCCACGATCCACTCGCGACCGTCGACCGTCACCCAGTAGCGCATGAGGTCGCCGAGGAACGCCCGCCGCGCGACGATGCCGGGGAGGCGGAAGCCGTCGGGATCCGCGGCCGGCGGACGGAGCGCGAGGGCCTCGGGCCGCACGCAGAGGCGCACCTCGCGTCCGGCGGCGAGCGCGAGCCCGCTCGGACGCCGCACGGTGACCGTCCGCTCGCCGAACGCGACCACGACCTCGTCGCCACGCACCTCACGCACCGTACCGGGAACGAGATTCACCGCGCCGACGAAGTCCGCGAGGAACGAGGTGCGCGGGTGGTAGTAGATCTCCCACGGGGTACCGGCCTGCTCGACCTTGCCCGCGTTCATCACCGCGATCCAGTCCGAGAGCGACAGCGCCTCGTCCTGGTCGTGCGTGACGTACACGAACGTCATGCCCAGCCGCTGCTGCAGCGCGCGCAGCTCCCAGCGCAGCTGCACGCGAAGCTTCGCGTCGAGATTCGACAGTGGCTCGTCGAGCAGCAGGATCTGCGGCTCGAGCACGAGAGCGCGTCCGACCGCGACGCGCTGCTGTTGTCCGCCGGAGAGCTGGTTGGGCCAGCGGTCTCCGAGCGCTCCGAGCCCGACGAACTCTAGCGTCTCCCTCACCCGTCGATCGCGCTCGTCCTTCGCCACGCCGCTGACGCGCAGTCCGTAGCCGACGTTGTCCTCGACGCTCATGTGCGGAAAGAGGGCGTAGTCCTGGAAGACCATGGCCGCGCCACGGCGATGGGCGGGCAGGTCGTTGATGCGCCGGCCTCCAAGCACGATGTCGCCCTTGTCCGGGTCGTAGAAGCCGGCGATCATGCGCAACGTCGTCGTCTTCCCGCAGCCCGAGGGGCCGAGGAGCGTCGCGAACGATCCGCGCGGGACCTCGAACGAGATGTCATCGACCGCCGGCGTTTCGCCGAACCGTTTGGTGACGTGATCGAGACGCAGGTGGATTTCGCCCGGCCGCGTCGGAGTTTCCGAGGCGACGGCCGCCGTCAGGGCATTTCTAAGCACGCGCGCCACCCAGTGCCACGCGACCCCGCGCGAGCACCGCGATGATCCCAAGCGCCGCCATGGCCATGCCGATGTCGGCGACGGTGAACGCGGTCGCGCCACCCCAATCGAGATCGTTCACCAGCTGGAAGATGCGGATCGTGGCCACCGTCGTTCCCGAGGTGAACAGGAAGATGACCACCGACAGCGTCGTGACCGCCCGGACGAAGGTCGTGATGAAGCCGACGCGCAGCGAGCTTCCGAGCATCGGTAGCAGCACGTCACGGAAACCGCGCAGGCTCGACGCGCCCAGACTCCTGGCGGCCTCGTCCATCGAGCGGTCGACCTGGCGGAGCCCGGCGACCGCCGCCTGATATCCGACCGGGACGTTCCAAAAGATCATCGCGAGGATGATGAGAAGTCCGCCGCTGCTCAGCCAGTCCAGCCATCTCTCGTTGAACGCGAGCACATAGCCGACCCCGAAGAACAGGCCGGGCACCGCGGCCGGCATGATGAGCAGCAGGTCGAGGACACCTCGTCCTCTCCAGGTGCCGCGCTGCACCAGCCATCCCGCGAGGAGCGCGAACGGTGCGGAGAACGTCGCCGCGGCGAGTCCGTACACCAGCGTGTTGCGCAGCGCCACGCCATTTGCGCCGGAGAAGATAAAGGCGAAGTGGCTCGTGGTGAAGGTGGTGTTCACAGGAAACGTGAGCGTGAAGGCGCTTACGACGAGCGATCCGTAGACCAGGACGATCATGCCGCACAGAACGCTGCACGCCGCGAAACACGCCGACGACAGCCATCCCGGGACTGGCGGGCGTGGCATCGACGACGCCCGACCGCTGACGGTCACGAACGAGCGACCGCCATCGAGCCGGACCTTCGCGACGTACAGCACCAGCGCGAGCGCGAGCAGGATCGTGCTGACGGCCGCGGCGCTGGTGAAGTCGCCGAATCCACTGATCAGGCTGTACGCCTGCCGCCGCACCAAGTCCTGGCCGCGAGAGCGGGAGGGTGACGGTGCGGAACACGGTCCACGGTCCCGCGCCCAGATTGCGCGCGGCCTGCTCCATGCGTGCGTCGCTCCGCGAGAGGACGTCCGCGATGAGCTGGTACGCGAACGGAAAGAACGCGATCGTCTGCACGCCCCAGATGCCGCCGAGGCCGAAGATGCTGATGGTCTGGCCGAAGACCCCGTAGGTGATCATGCCGCGCGGCCCGAAGAGCAGGAGGTACGAAGCGGCGACGACGAACGGAGGCGAGAGCAGCGGCAGGATCCCGATGACCTTGAACAGCGGTTTCCAGCGCATATCCGTGTAGACCATCGCGTACGCGAAGACGAAACCGAGAAAGACGGCGCTGACGGTGGAGAGCGCCATTACCTGCAGCGAGTTCACGAATGGCTTCATCCAAGTGCCGCCGGCGAGGAACTCCGTGTACGAGCCACCGGGCGTCACGACCACACGGACCTGCGGATACACGATGAATATCGCAACGAGCGCGACAACAGCAAGCAGCGCGAGCAGGACACCCGGCTCGCGCTGCAGGCTGCGCATCTTCGCTACGAGATCGCGGTGATCGCTAGAGGCCCACCGTGGATTGCCACTTCTGCAACAGCCGCGTCTTGTTGTCGGTGGCCCACTGGCGGTCGTAGTTCACGAGCTTGACCGACGTGAGGCTCGGTGCACCGGGGGCCGAAGCCACGTCGGTGCGCGTCGAGCCGCGGTTGCTGAGCTTCACGTTGAGATCGCCGGCCTCCTTGGTGATGGACCAGTCGACGAGCGCCTTCGCGGCCGCGAGGTTCTCCGGCTTTCCACCCTTGACGATGCTGATCGCGCCCACCTCGAAGCCGGTGTCGCTCGGGACGGTGAGGTCGACGGGGTTGCCCTTGCCCTTCTCGGTCAGGATGTCGTGGCTCCAGTTCGGGCAGCCGACGAACTGACCCTGGTCGATGAGCGTGAGTGCGCCCGGCGAGGTCGGGATGTACTGGGCGATGTTGGCGTGGAGGCTCTTCATGTACGCCATCGCCCGGTCCTCGTCCTTGTTGAAGCGGAAGATCTGCGTCGCGATGAAGATGTAGCCGCCGCCGGTCAGCAGCGGGCTCGGCAGGACGAGCTTTTGCTTCCACGCCGGGTCGAGCAGGTCGTCCCAGGTCGCGGGCTTCTTGCCGCCGATCTCCTTCGTGAGACGGTCGTTGTTGGAAATGAAGCCGAAGATGCCCGTGTACCAGCCGGTCCAAAGGCCGGTCGGCTCTTTGAACTGTGCCGCGATGTCCTTCGCGTTCGGCGAGATGTAGGCCTCGAGCAGGCCCTGCTTCCCGAGCGGGTCGTGGAACTCGCTCGATCCACCGATGAAGATGTCCGCCTTCGGATTGGCCTTCTCCGCGGTGATCCGGGTTTGCAGTTCGCCGGCCGCCGCCAGCGGCAGCACGTCGACGTTGACGCCTGGGTACGCGGCCTTGAAGGCCGCGAAGAACTGATCGTTCGTCGATTGATTGAGCGCGGAGTACACCGAGATCGTGCCGGTCACCGGCGCCGCGGTCTTCGCCGCCGTCGCGACGGCGGTCGCCGAGGCGGACGGCGATGGCGTCGCCGCGCCACCGCATGCGGCCGCCACGGTGACGATCCCCAGGCCCTTCAGGAATGTTCGACGGTCAAGAAGTGATGTCATTCTTCCCCTCCACTCACGGTCCGTCCGGAGTTTAGACCCTGCGCTTGGTCGAAATGCGTTCAGCGCATGAGGCGCAGGTGATCGGGATCGAAGGTCACCTTCCACGCACGTAACGGCCCGGCCATGACATTGAGGTAGTACAAGTCGTACCCCGGCGGCGCCGATACGGTGTGATAGCCCCGCGGCACGAGAACGCATTCGCCGTCACGTACGGCGAGGGTCTCGTCGAGCGAGCGGTCCGCGGTGTAGACGCGCTGCAGCGCAAAACCTCGTTCGTCGCGCAGGCGGTGGTAGTACGTCTCCTCGAGCGCCGTCTCGCGTGGCGGGTCGTTCGTGTCGTGTTTGTGCGGCGGGTAGCTCGACCAATGTCCGCCCGGCGTGACGACCTCGGTCACGAGCAGTGACTCCGCCGCGGCGTCCTCCATCAGGATGTGATGGATCCGCCGTTCCATCGCGCCGCTCCCGCGGATCTCGAGGCGCGCGTCGCTCGGCCCGATGACCCGGGCCGCGGCGCCACGCCCCGCCGGCGCGTGGCCAAGCGCGATCTCGACCGGGCCCGATCGCGGCGAGATCTCGAACGCCGTGCCGGGCGGCAGGTACGCGCCCGACGGCGGGCCATCGAACGGCGTCGCGCGCGTACCCAGGCCCGTCCACTCACCGGCCTCCGAGCGGATGTCGCAGCTGCCGCCGAGCACGACGACGCACGTCTCGCGCCCGGCGAGCTCGCGTCGTAGCCGCGCGCCGACCGCGATGCGATAGACCTCGAATCCGACGTACCGCCAGGCCGCGCTCTCCGGCGTGACGCGCAGGACGCAACCGTCGCGGTCGGCGGGCTGCGCGCGAACGAGGAGGCTCGTCACTCGGGCGGTCGCAGCTCGCGGCGAGCGCGCTTCCGGCCCGTCTCGTACCGCTCGCGCGCCGCGCGCACCTCGGCCAGGCCCGAGACCTCCGCCGGCGCCACCTCCCACCACGATCCGTACTCGGGCACGCTCTCGTAGCGGTCGGTCTCGATCGTGATGACGTACGGACTCACGGCGCGCTTGGCCCGGGCGAGCGCGGCGCGCAGCTCCGCGATCGTGCGCACGCGTTCGGACACCGCGCCCAGGCTCGCGGCATTCGCGGCGAGGTCGATCGGGAGCGTATCGCCCTGAGGCCCCTCACCATCGAGTCCGAGCGAGCCGGCCTTCCGGTAGCGGTAGTGCGTGCCGAAGCCCTGCGAGCCGAGCGACCGCGAGAGACTGCCGATCGACGCGTAGCCGTGGTTGTCCACGACGACGACGATGATCTTGATCCCCTCCTGGACCGCGGTGACGAGCTCCTGCGCGAGCATGAGGTAGCTCCCGTCGCCGACGAGAACATAGACCTCGCGGTCGGGCGCGGCCATCTTGACGCCGAGCCCGCCGGCGATCTCGTAGCCCATCGTCGAGAAGCCGTATTCGACGTGGTAGCCCTTCGCGTCGCGTGTTCGCCACAGCTTGTGCAGGTCGCCGGGCAGCGAGCCGGCCGCGCAGACGACCACGTCGCGCGCACCGGCGGCCTCGTTCACCGTGCCGATGACCTCGCTCTGCGCCGGCAGGGGCGCGTGACCGAGCGAATACAAGCGCTCGACCTCCGCGGACCAGTCACGAACGAGGCGCTCCACCTTCTCGCGGTACGACGACGGGGCGGCGTACGACCATCCCGCGAGCGCACCGACGGTGGCCCGGGCGTCGCCGACGAGCGCGAGACCCGACTGCTTGTACGCGTCGAACTCCGCGACGTTCACGTTGATGAAGCGGACACCGCGGTCCTGGAACGCGGTCTTCGACGCCGTGGTGAAGTCCGTCCAGCGCGTGCCGATCCCGATCACGAGATCGGCCTCGCGCGCGACATGGTTCGCGGCCGCGGTGCCGGTGACGCCGATCGCGCCGAGCGCGAGCGGATGATCGAACGGGAGCGCGCCTTTCCCCGCCTGCGTCTCGGCGACGGGTATTCCCGTCGCGTCGACCCAAGTGCGGAGCGCCTCGGTCGCGCCCGAGTAGAGGACCCCACCGCCCGCGACGATGAGCGGACGCTTTGCCGCGCCGATGAGCTCGGCGGCCCGCGCGATGGCGGCCGCATCCGGCAGACGACGCTCGATGTGCCAGGTGCGCCGCGCGAGGAAGTCGTCCGGCACATCGAACGCCTCGGCCTGCACGTCCTGTGGGAGCGCGATGGTCACCGCGCCGGTGTCGGCCGGACTCGTGAGCACGCGCATGGCCGCGAGCGCCGCCGGGACGATCTGCTCCGGCCGCAGGATCCGGTCGAAATAGCGCGAGACCGGACGGAAGACGTCGTTCACCGAGACGTCGCCCGCCCACGGCACCTCCAGCTGCTGCAGCACGGGGTCGGGCCCGCGCGACGCGAACACATCGCCGGGGAGGAGGAGCACCGGGATGCGGTTGATCGTCGCGGCCGCGGCCCCGGTGACCATGTTGGTCGCGCCGGGTCCGATCGACGTCGTGCACGCGAACGTCGCGAGCCGGTCGCGCATCTTCGCGTAGCCGTGCGCGGCGTGCACCATGGCCTGCTCGTTGCGCGCCTGGAAGTAACGGAGGTCGCCGGGCCGCTCGTGAAGCGCCTGGCCGATGCCGCCGACGTTACCGTGACCGAAGATACCCCAGCAGCCGGCGAAGAAGCGCTGCTCGATCCCATCGCGCTCGACGTACTGGTTCGCGAGGAATCGCACCAGCGCCTGCGCCATCGTGAGCCTCACCGTGGAGTGCGTACAGTACAACCTCCGACGATGAACACACCGCGTATTCGCATCGGCACCGCTCCGATCAGCTGGGGCGCCTGCGAGATCCCGAATTGGGGCGATCAGCTTCCGTACGCGCAGGTGCTCGACGAGATGGCCGCGTCCGGATACGAAGGCACCGAGCTCGGCCCATGGTCGTATCTTCCGTCCGATCCAGCGACGCTCCGGCGCGAGCTGGGCGCGCGCAGGCTCGCGCTTGCGGGAGCGTTCTGTCCGGTCACGTTGCACGACCGCGATCAGCGAGCCGCATCGCTCCACACCGCCCGCGAGACGATCGATCTGCTCGCTGCCGCGGGAGCGCCGGTGCTCGTGCTCGCCGACGCCGGTGACGAGCGGCGCGCGGCGATGGCCGGCCGCGTGCCATTGGACGGCTCCGCACGTCGCGAGCTACGTCGAGCGGCCTGAAGAGATCGCGCGTCTCATGCGTGATACCGATCCCGCGCTCGTCGGGCTGTGCCTCGACACCGGCCACATCGCGTACGGTGGCGGCGATCCGGTGGAGATCGCGCGCACGCACGCGCGGCGTGTGAGGCACGTGCACCTGAAGGACCTGCGTCGTGAGGTCCGGGCTGACGTGCTCGCACGACACCTGGGTTTCCGCGACGCCGTCAGCCTGGGCGTCTTCGCGCCGCTCGGTGATGGGTCGCTCGATCTGCGCGGCGCGCTCGGCACGCTCCGTGAGGCGGGGTACGGCGGTTGGCTCATCGTCGAGCAGGACGTGCGGCTCGGCGTGAGCCCGATCGCGGCGCCGCTGCGCGACGCGAAGCGCAGTCGCGCGTACCTGACCGAGGTGCTTGCGGCGTGACGAGGGTCCGCGACATCGGCGTCGGTGTGGTCGGCGTCGGCCTGATGGGCCGCCGTCACGCCGAGAACGTCACGCGCGTCGGTGGCGCGAAGCTTCTCGCTATCCATGACGCCAACGCGTCGTTGGCGGAGCGCGTCGCGCGCGAGCTCGGCGCGAAGAGCTGTGCGTCCGTCGACGCGCTTCTTTCCTATAGCGGCGTCGACGCGGTGGTGATCGCATCCCCAGCGCCCGCGCACGAAGCGCACGCGGTGGCCGCCCTCGCGGCGGGAAAGGATGTGCTCCTCGAGAAGCCGATCGCGCTGACGCTCGAGGCCGCCGACCGCATCCTGGCCGCCGCCGCCAGCGCATCCGCGGCGCGGCTTCAGATCGGGTTCATGCGACGCTATGACCCCGCGTATACGGAGGCTGTGTCCGTGGTCCGGTCGGGCAAAGTCGGCGCGGTGCGCTTCTTCAAAGGAGTGGACCGCGACCGCGACGCACCCTCCGGCCCGTCGGGCTCGCTCGCGCGGGCCGACATCTTCGCAGAGTCCGCGATCCACGACTTCGATGTTGCGCGCTGGATCACGGGCGACGAGGTCGCCGGCGTGCGCGCGAGCGCATTGACGCTGGCGCCTGACGCACCGGGTCCCGACCTCGCGCTTGCGGAGCTCCGCTTCGTCGGTGGTGCGGCGGCGAGCATCGAGACGTACCGCGGCGCGCGCTACGCCTACGACATCCGGGCCGAGATCGTGTGCAGCGAGGGAATCGTCTGCGTCGGCGGTTTCGCGCAGCGTTCGGTGGAGGTCCTCCTACCGGACGGCGACCGGCGCGATCTCTCCGCACACTTCCTCGACCGTTTCGCCGACGCGTATCTCATCGAGCTGCGCGACTTTCTCGCGGGTGTCCGGTATCCGCGTCCTCCCCGGGTGAGCGGCGAGGATGGCCGCCGCGCGCTCGCCATCGCGCTTGCGTGCGACCGCGCCTGCGACGACGCGCATGAGGTCGCGCCGTGACCGTCGCCGCGTACGTCCTCGGCCGCGTAGGCGCGGATCTGTACCCGCAGCAGCTGAACACGCCGCTCGAGGACGTGCGCACGTTCGAGCGCTTCGTCGGCGGATTCGCGGGAAACGTCGCGACCGGGCTGGCACGGCTCGGCCTGCGCGTCGGGATCATCTCGGCCGTCGGCGACGACGGACATGGCCGGTTCGTCCGACGTTTTCTCGAGGGCGAGGGCGTCGACTGCTCGGCGCTGCACGTTCATCCGACGCTCCGCACCGCGCTCGCATTCTGCGAGGCGTGGCCGCCCGACGACTTCCCGATCACCTTCTATCGCACCCCGACGTGCCCCGATTGGGAGCTCCAGATCGGGCAGCTCCCCGAGGATCTCGCGGCCGCGCGACTCCTGTACGCGTCGGGCACCGGCCTTGCGCGCGAGCCCAGCCGCGCGACGACTCTTGCGGCGCTCCAGCGCTGCCGGCAGCGGGTCATCTTCGACCTCGACTGGCGCGAGGTGCTCTGGGAGGACGTCCGTGACTTTCCGGAGCTCGCGTGGGAGGCCGTGTCGCTCGCGCTGGCCGTCATCGGCGGCGCCAGCGAGTTCACCGCCGCGGCGCTCGATCCGAGCGACGTGCTGAAACGGGGACCGAAGCTCGTCGTCGTGAAGCGCGGCGCGCACGGCGCGACGATCGTCGACGCACGCGGCGCACGCGACGTGGCCGGCGTCGCCGTGCCGGTCATCAACGGCCTCGGCGCGGGCGACGCGTTCGCCGCGGCACTCGGGACGGCGCTCCTTGCCGGTGCCGACGCCGACGAAGCGGTGCGCCGCGCGAACGCTGCGGGTGCGATCGTCGCGTCGCGCCTGTCGTGCAGCACCGCGATGCCGCGCGCCCCCGAGATCGATGCGCTGCTCGCGGGCGGGACGGTCACCGATGGCCAGGTGAGGACGGGATGACCATCGATCGCATCGCGTATCCGTCCGGCGCGGTGTGCGGGCTCGCGCTCGATCACCGCGACAGCCTGCGCGTCGCCGCCCGCACCCGCGGCTATCCGGACGACAACGCGTCGATGCGATCCCTCAAGACGGAGCTCGCGCGAGGGCTGGCGCCGACGGCCAGCGTCGTGCTGCTCGATACGGAGCTCGGCATCGACGCGATGGCCGAGCTCGATGGAACGCCGCTCGTCATCCCGCTGGAAGCGCAGGGCTACGAAACCATCGGCAAAGGTCGCCTGACGACGCTGCTGTCCGACGTCGATCCCCAGCGCGCGGCGGCCCTCGGAGCGGTCGGCTGCAAGCTGCTGCTCCCGTATCGCCCGGATCTCGCCGACGCCGCGCGCCGTCAGGAGGAGACCGCGGCCGCGGTCATCGCCGCGTGCCGTGCCGCGGGCGTGCTCTCCATCATCGAGCCCATCGTCTACGGCGAAGTTCCCGCGCTCGGCGCAAAGGTCGTCGAAACCGCGAAGCGTCTCGCGCGTCTGGGTCCCGACCTGCTGAAGCTGCAGTACCCGGGCGATGCGTATTACTGCGAGCGGCTCACCGCCATCTGCGGCGCGGTCCCGTGGGTGCTGCTCGGCGGCGGAACGATCGAAGACACGTTCCTGGCGCAGTTGCGCGACGCCTGTACCGCGGGCGCGCGCGGCTACGTCGTGGGCCGCACCGCCTGGGACACCGCGCTCGTCACAGACGACGCCGCGCGCGAGCGCGCTGTCGCTGGGCGTGCGGCGTTCCTCGCTCGGTGCCGTGCGCTGGTCGAGGCAACGCCGTGAGCAATGACCGACGCGTTCGCTTGCGGTGGCCGCGTCATCGCGTTCGGCAACGGCGGCAGATCGACTAGTGCCCCGATGCGGCCGACGCCATCGCGAGCTCTCGCGGCGTGTTCGTCGTCACGATGTCGGCACCGCCGGCGACCGCACGCGCGAGGTGGGTCTTCCATCCGCGCGAACCCGCATCGAGGGTCCACACATCGACCTGCACTCCCGCCTCGTGCGCGAACGCGGCGACGTCGAAGTCGTCCTGCAGCATCCTCTCGAAGAAGCCGAGCCGCAGATGAACCTCGCGTATGCGGATGACGGCGCCCAGAAGCATCTCGAAGCGCTCGCGGAGATAGTCGGCGGTCGAGCGCGTGCGCCGCAGCGCGAGCGGATGCGCGTCCTGATAGCCGTATGCGCCGTGGCGTCCGGGAACGGCGTGCACGCGCCGATCCCAGGTCAGGTAGTACTGCGGGTCGAAGGCGATCGCCAGATCGCCGTCGACCTTGCAGAGGCGCCGGAGGTTCCAGTCCGCCGGACTGCCGAGGAAGATGCGATCACGCACGTCGTCGCACAGCCGCGCGAGGGTCTCGACGTCGTGTCGCGACCAGGGCGCTTCGTCCTTGGCGTCCAGCATGAGCTGGGTCGGACCGGGCGGCGAGGAGCGCACGATGTCGAGGGCTTCGCGCAGCCGCGGTACGCGCCGTCCCTTTCGCGGCCGGTCGTGCGCGACGACGAACTCGCCGCCCTGCAGGCGGAAGTCGATCTCGACCCGGGCCACGCGCGCCGCGTAGCACTCGCGCAGCGCCGCGAGGGAGTTCTCCGGATGCGCTCCGCTCCACGCGGCGCGGTGCGCCTTCAGCTCGACGAGCCGTCCGTTCGGAGCGTGCACGACCGATTCCGGATGCGCGGATCGGAGAGCGCGCTGGCGGTCTAGCACGCGCGCGCGACTCAGGACAGGCGCTCTCCGCTCGTGGGATCGAAGAAGTGCAGGCGCTCCGCTGCGACGCGCAGCCCGACGCGGTCGCCGATGCGCCCGGTGAAGCCGGGCGGCGCGATGACCCGCAGGCGCCGTTCTCCGACCTGGACGTCGACGATCTGCTCTCGGCCCATCGGCTCGACGACGTAGACCTCGCCCGTGACGTTGCCGTCGGCGGGGGAGACGATCGACAGATGCTCGGGACGAACGCCCATCGTCGCCTGGCGCGCCTCGCCGCGCGGCAGCTGAGCCCGCGTCAGCTCGACCTCGATCCCTTCCGCACGGGCGACGACAGAGCCGTTCCGTGAACCAAGCTCGGCGGGGAAGAAGTTCATCGGCGGCGTGCCGATGAACTCCGCGACGAAGCGGTTACGCGGCCGCGCATAGAGCTCGTCCGGCGTCGCGTACGCCTGCAGCCGCCCGTTCCGCATGACCGCGACGCGGTCCGCCATGGTGAGCGCCTCGAGCTGGTCATGCGTCACGAAGATGGACGTGATGCCAATCTCCTTCTGGAGGCGCTTAATCTCGCCGCGCATGTCGTGGCGCAGCCGCGCATCGAGGTTCGAGAGTGGCTCGTCCAACAGGAGGATGTCGGGCCGCTTCACGAGCGCGCGCGCGAGCGCCACACGCTGCTGCTGCCCGCCCGAGAGCTGTGATGGGCGCCGATCGAGGAGGTCGTCGATCTCCACGCGGCCCGCCGCCTCACGCACGCGCTGATCGCGCTCGGGCTTCCCGATGGCGCGTCGCAGCTCGAGCGGGAAGCCGATGTTCTCGGCGACGGTCATATGCGGGTAGAGCGCGTAGCTCTGGAAGACCATGCCGATGCCGCGGTCCTTCGGGTGAAGGTGGTCGACCCGCCGGTCGCCGAAAAGGATGGCGCCGCTCGTCGGACGGTAGATGCCGGCGACCATGAGCAGCGTCGTCGTCTTACCGCAGCCCGAGGGTCCGAGGAGCGCGACGAATTCCCCCGACCGCATCTCGAGGTCGAGCTCCCGCACCGCCGCGACGTCGCCGAACTTCTTCGTGAGCTGCTCGAGCACGACCCGCATCGCTAGCCCTTCACCCCGCCGGCGTAGATGCGCATGAGCTGATCCTGCGCGAGGACGAACAGGACGAGGACCGGCGCGATGTAGTAGAGGCCGACGGCGGTGAGCAGGCCGTAGTCGACGAATCGTCCCTCGCCGAGAATGCCGCGCACGAGCGTCGAGAGCGTCTGCTGGCTACCGCTCGGCATGAACACGAACGGCAGCAGGAACTGGTTCCAGCCCTCGACGAAGAGGAGGATCCCCAGCGCGAGCAGGCCTGGCTTCACGAGCGGCAGCATGATCCGCCACCAGGTGCGCAGTCGCCCCGCGCCGTCAACCAGCGCGGACATCTCGAGATCCCAGGGGATGTTGTCGAAGAAGCCCTTCATGATCCAGATCCCGAACGGCAGCGCGAACGCGGTCTGCACCAGGATGACGCCAACGAGCTTGTCGTACAGGCCGAGCGTCCGCAGCACGACGAAGAGCGCGATGAGCAGCGTCACGCTCGGGAAGCTGTGGAGCAGCAGGACACCGCCGAGGAACACGCGGCGCCCCTTGAACCGCAGCCGCGAGAACGCATAGCCGGCCATCGACGACACGAGGAGGCTGATGAGCGACGTGAGCGTCGCGAAGAGGAGCGTGTTCACCGTGAGCGGGATGACCGGCGGGCGGTTGCGCATCTGGGGCACCGAGGCGGGGTCCCAGAGGAAGCGCCAGTTGTCGAAGGTGAGGTCGCCGATCGGCCGGAAGCCCTCGACGCGCGGAAAGAAGGACGAGTAGAAGAGCCATACGTACAGGACGAGGATCGGAAGGGTCGCGAGCGCGAGGACGACGTAGGGCATGAGCACGAGCCAGCGGCTCCGGCCCGGGACGGGCGCGACGACCGTGGCCACTACTCCACCTCGACCCGCGGTTCGGCCACGAGCTGCCCGAATCGGAACACCCGCAGCAGCACCATGCTGATGCCGAGGCCCATGATCACGAGGATCGCGGCCAGCGCCGCGCCGTAGGCGAACTCGAGGTTGCCGTAGTAGTTCGACAGCGCGCTGTGGAATGCCCAGAGGCTCCACGTTTCCGTCGCGAACAGACCCGGTCCGCCGTTCGTCGTGAGATAGATGTACTCGTACGACGCGAACAGGCTCATCGTCTGGTAGACGAGGACGAAGAGGATGGGCCACTTGATGAGCGGGAGCGTGATGCGCCGGATCACCTGCAGCGCCGACGCGCCGTCGACCTGCGCCGCGCGGAAGAGGTCCTCCGGGATCGCCTTGATCGCGCTCGTAAGAATGAGCATGCCGAACGACGCGCCGACGAAGCCGTTGATGAAGATGACGATGAGCCAGGGATCCGACTGGATCCAGTAGCGCGGCTCGAGCCCGAATGGCGCGACCACGTAGTTGAGCATCCCGAACGGCGGCGACGCGGCGGCCCAGGTCCACATGAGCGCGTACACGACCGACGGCGAGATTCGCGGGAGCAGCCATAAGGCGCGGAAGACGCCGCCCGCCTTCGGCTCCATGTGCACCGAGAGCAGGGCGACGCCGAGACCGACGATGACGTTGAAGGCGAGCACGACCGCGACGTAGACGAGGGTGTTGCCGAGGATGGGCAGCCAGAACTGGCTGCGGAAGATGCGCGCGTAGTTCTCGGGCCCGATCCATTGCCAGTTCGAGAGACCGGTCGAGGTGGCGAGGTCGGTGAAGCTCATCGCGAAGGTGATGATCACCGGCGCGATGAAGAAGACGAGCACGAGCACCATCGCCGGGCCCATGAACAGCAGCGCGGTGGCGTTGAAGCGCCACCTCGCTGGTGTCGGCCGCTCACGCGGGAGCGTGATCTCTTCGATACGCGCCACTTCGACTACTTGACGATGAGCTCGTCCCCGATCTGACCCTGCAGCTCCTTCACCGCGCTGTCGACGGCCGCCGCCGGCGTGACCTGTCCCTGCTCGACCGCGCCGAGGAAGCGGTACAGCACGTCGTCGTAGATTCCGAACTTCGCGTGGTTCGGGATGAACTTGGTGAAGTCGAGCATGTAGCCGGTCGCGAGCAGGAACTTGTCCTGCTTGTACGTCGGGTCATCCGCCTGCGTCGTCAGGACCGCGAGATGCGCGCTCGTGACCGAGTGCCGCGAGTTGAGATCGGGCGTGGTCGCGTTGGCGATGAGCCGGAACGCGAGGTCGGGATCCTTCGCGTTGCTCGTGACGGCGTACGCGAGCGGGTGCGAGACGGTCACCGGCTTGCCGCCCTTCTGCGCGGCCGGGATGAGCATGAAGCCGACGTTGTCCCAGAGCGACTGCGCCGGGACTTTGTAGGTCGTCTGCCAGTCCGACCACTTCCAGGTGCCGGCGTTGAAGAAGAGGACCTTCCCGTCCATGACGGTCTGGTCGAAGATCTTGCCGTCCATGCCGTAGATCGCTTGCGTCAGGATCTTGTCGTTCCGTACGGCGTCCGCGTGCACTTGGTAGTGCTTCTGCAGGGCATCCTTCGTGATCACGAGCTTGCCCGTCGCGGCGTCCTGCATCTCGCCGCCGTTCTGGTAATAGAACATGTAGACGTCGGCGCCCTTACTGGTGCGGGTGTACCAGCCCATGCCGGGGCCGACGACGCCCTTGGCGATCGCCTCCTTCGCCGTCGCGACGAAGTCCGGCCACGCCCAGTCACCCTTCTTCACCGCGTCGGGCAGGCCGTCGATCTTGTCCTTCGTCCAGCCCATCTTCGCCAGCAGGTCCTTGCGGTAGTACATCGGGCGCGCCTCGGTGTCCTGCGGCACGCCGTACGTCTTGCCCTTCAGCTTCATCGCGTTCCAGAGATTCGGGATGACGTCCTTGATGTCGCCCTCGCTCTGGTACTTCTTGATCAGATCGTCGAGCGGGATGATGTAGTTGGGGCCGACCCACGGCGCGAGGTTCTCGTGTCCCGCGAGGATGATGTCGGGCGAGGTCTTCGCTTCAGCGGCGAGCGTGAACTTCTGGAGGTAGTCACCCCATTGCCCGCCGCTCTCGAACGTGGCGTCGAGCTTGATCGTCGGCTTGCCCGCGAGGGCCTTGTTGAGCGGGTCGACGGCCGAGATGAGGTTGTCGCGACGGTAGTAGGACGGCGCGTCAGGACCGATCGTCCACGCCGCCATCTCGAGCGTTCCAGCAGACGCCGCCGGTGCCTGCGTCGCGCTGCTCACAGGCGTCGTGCTGCAGGCCACTCCCGCCACCAGCGCGCCCGTTCCCATCAGGAACCGCCGGCGCGATACGCGGTATGCCGAAAGATCCACCCCTCTCGATGGTTGCTTGCTCATGTCTGCGCCTCCCCTGCAAACTGCGGCGCGAGTGTACGCCCGCGTCGACGCAGAAACACTGCATCGTGAGCGCGGACTGAGGTCCGCGTAACGGCCGCGCGACCGCGGACCGTGGGGCATCGTGGCGCGAGCGCGCTCGCGCCCGAGAACACGCTGCGCGCGATCGAGCTCGCGATCGCGCATGGGCTGGATATGGTCGAGGTAGACGTGCATCTCAGTCGCGACGGCGAGCTCATGGTGATCCACGACGACGATCTCGCGCGTGTGGCCGGACGCCACGAAGCCGTCGCGAGCCTGACCGCGGCGGAGCTTGCCCGCGTCGACCTGGGCGACGGTCAGGGCGTGCCGCGCCTGATCGACGTCTTCGCTCTGGCGCGTGGCCGCCTCGGCGTCTACGTCGAGTTGAAGGGAATGCACACCGGCTCCGCGCTCGGGCGGCTCGTCCGTTCGGGAGCGGCCGAGGGCGTCGAGCTCATCTCCGGATCGTTCGACGCACCGCTCGTCGAGGAGCTACGCGCTGCGGCACCTGAAGTGCCGCGCAGCGTGCTGTTCCGACCGGCTTCCGGTGCGGCGATGATCGAGACCTGCCGCGCGCTCGGTGCCGCGTACGCGCATCCGTGCTTCCGGCCTCTTCCTCGCGCGCTCGTCCAGGCGCTTCACGAGGCGGGCCTGCTCGTGATGGCGCCGCACACGAACGAACCTGCGGAGGCGAAAGCGTTCGCGGATGCCGGGATCGACGTGCTCGCGACCGACGATCCCCGCGTACTCGTGCGTCTCAGCGCGTAGGCGCGGTCCACCCGGTCGAGCCGGTCTCGTGCGTTCGGCGGCGCCACTCCCGCTCCCAGCGCTCCTCGCGTACGGGAAGAACGGCTGGTCCCGCTGCGACGCGCGGCGGACGTACTCGAGGCTGGTCGTCGTTGAGGAACACGACGAAGCTGGGCCGGCGCATGGCCTCCACTGTGCTCTAGGGCGACGCCTTGCGCCTCCGAGCTACCGGGATGCGGCGCTGGCGCGCGCGGTGCAGGTGGCCGAGGCGGGCTGAGTCGCGGGGAACAAGCCGGCCAGGTGCGTTGTTCCAGCGGCAGCACCACCCGGAGGGCACGATGCACGTCAAAGAGCTCGGCCACCTCGTTCTGTACGTGAAGGATCTGGCGCGCTCGCGTCGCTTCTATGGCGAGCTGCTCGGCTGGAACGAGATCACCCCCGAGGGCGGCATGCAGTTTCCAGCCGCGGCCTTCACCTCGGGTCGCACGCATCACGAGCTGTTGCTCATCGAAGTCGGCGCGAGTGCCGCGCCACTGCCGAAGGGACGGCGCCTCGGCCTCTATCACTTCGGACTGAAGGTCGGCGAGACGGACGACGAGCTGCGCGAGGCGCGTGACGCGCTCCAAGCCGCCGGCGCCAAGATCGTCGGCGCGTCGGATCACGGCGTGACGCACAGCCTTTACATCGAGGATCCGGACGGCAACGAGATCGAGCTGTACATCGACGTTCAGCCGGCGCGCTGGAAGGACGATCCCTCGGCGGTGTTCGCCGAGATCAAGCCGCTGCGGCTCTAGTCCTAACGGACAGAAGGGAGGACACCGGTGAACAACACGGATCTCGCCATGCTCGTCTTACGCATCTCGGTCGGCGTCGTGATCGCGATGCACGGTTTCATGAAGCTCGGTTGGGTCGGCAAGGGCGGCTCGCCCGCCGGGGTCGCCGGCTGGTTCGAGAACTCTCTCGGCTTCAAGCCCGGCATCTTCTGGGCCTGGGTCTCGATCTCCGCGGAGGCGCTCGGGGGCGTCCTCGTCGCGCTCGGCCTCTTCGGTCCGTTCCCCGCGGCGGCGGTGGCCGCCGATCTGGCGGTCGTGACGATCGTCGCGCATGTGCCAAAGGGCTTCTGGGCCGGCAACGGTGGCTGGGAGTTTCCAGTGCCGTTGGCCGCGGGCGCTCTCGCCGTGGCCCTGGTGGGCAACGGACAGTACTCGCTCGACGGGATCCTCGGTCTGACATATCCCGACACGCTCGTCGGGCTGTGGTGGATCGTCATGGGTCTCGGCGTGGTGCTCCTGTTCATCATTCGTGCGATATTCGCGCCGAAGACGGCAACAAAGCCGGCCTAGCAGACCGCGATCAACGATGAACCCTACATAGGTAGGTCTTCCTCCCAGCTGAGAGTGGACCTTGAATTTGTGAGGTCGTGATAGCGGATCCGACTCGCGTGCTGGTCGTCGAAGACGACGATGAACTCCGGGGCCTGATCGGCGCCGCGCTTGCTGACGCCGGCTACGCGGCTTCCGAGGCATCCGACGGCGCCGCGGCGCTGGCCGTGTGTCGCGAGCGCGATCCTGACCTGATCTTGCTCGACCTCGCGCTGCCTCGTCTCGGGGGTCAGGCGTTCGCGGACGCGTATCGCAGCGGGCCAGGCCGCGCGAAGATCATCGTCATGAGCGGCACGACCAGCGCGGGCGAGACTTCCGGGCGGATCCACGCTGCCGCGTTCCTCTCGAAACCCTTCGATGTCGAGACGCTTCTCGGCGCGGTCAGACGCGTGGTGCCACCCGCGACGCTGTAGAGCGATTCACTCGCGCACCATCCCGAACCGTTCGTTCTTGGCACTCCTCCGAACCAGGTTGCGAAGACGCCTCTGGAACTCCGCCGGTCGTCGCCGTGCTCCCTCGACGAACGCCACGCGGATCCGTCGATACGCGACGGGAAAGCGCTGAAAGTGCCGCCAGGCGGTCTCGTCGCGTTCGAGCGCAGCTCTGATATCGGCGGGGAGGACGAGTCGCGGCGCGCGCAGCGTGCCGATCGCCGCGAGGCCGACCGGCGTCATTCGCCGTTCGCGCACGAGGCGTCGCGCGCGTGCCTTGTTCATCTCCGACGTCTTCGACCCCGCGCGTCGTGGTGTGAAGCGTTGCGCGGTGCGATCCGCATCGACCTTCTTCGCCGTGCTGTCGATCCAGCCGAAGCAGAGCGCTTCGTCGACCGCGTCGTTGTACGAAATTCGAGGCTTGCCGGTCTCCTTGCGGTAGTACACGAGCCAGATCTCGCGAGTGGTCTTGTGGTGCTTGCGCAGCCACGCCCGCCAGTCGGCGACGCGGTGGACGTACAGAGTGCGCGTGACCTTCGTCACGCCATCATGAATCACACGGTCGTGGCTCGCGCTTCTTCGACGTCGGATGCGATCGCCCGACCCCGCAGGCCGACGGCCCGCGCGAGAAAGAGCGTTCCGGGTACCAGCATCGCCACGCTCGACAGGATCCCGAGCGGGATCCCGTAGGAGTTCCCGATCGCACCGGAGATCGGGCCGCCCCCGACCTGACCGATCGCACTGGCTACGCTGGTCGTCGAGAGCACCGTCGCGCGAACATCTTCGTCGGTCCGACGGATCAGCCACGCGTTGAACAGCGGATAGAAGGACGCGCGCAGCATCGAGTTCAGAAAACCCAGCGCGAGCGCCAGAGCCGACCACGGTGCCAGAGCGAACACGGCCTGGCAGGCGACCCGCGCGACTTGCATCGCGACCAGCCAGCGGGACACCACGCGTTCGTCGACGCGTTGCACGAGGCGGCGGATGACTTGCGCGGTGACGATGATCAGGATCGTGCCGACCAGCGAGAGCACACCGAAGCCGACGACCGGCGTGACGCCAAAGGGCGGGAAGCCCAGGTCAAGCAGTAGATGGGCGTCCGACAAGCGATCCCAACCCTCGCTCGCCGCGCCCCAGAAGAACTCGGCCCCGAGCAGAGCGACGAGCAGCGCGCTTCTGCGGACGGCCCACAGTCCCCGACGAGCGGTGCCGACTGTGGCCCGCCAGGTCCTGGCCTCGTCGCGTCGCGGGTGATGGCGCTCTGGCATGACGAAGACGAGCAGCACCGCGAGCGCGACGCCCAGCGCGCCGCCTAGGACGATCGGGATGCGGAGGTCGACGGTCGCGAGTACGACGCCGATCGGCAGACCGACGAAGCCGGCGATCTGCGTCAGCTGCGTCTCGCGGAGAAAGAGCGCCTCGAGTCCGTCGTCGCCGCACTCGCCCGCGACCCACGCCTCGACCGCGCCATGCGTGAACGCCTCGCCGAGCCCGCGCAGGATCTCGAAGCCGGCGATCGCGACGAAGAGCGGGACAAGGCCCTGCCCGATCCACGCGAGATAGATGATCGCCGTGCCGGCGATGACCGACATGCGGCGGCTGTAGGCGTCGGCGAGCACCCCCGTTGGGATCTCCCAAACGAA
>VBEZ01000065.1 GCA_005882255.1 Chloroflexota bacterium
CCGCGATCGCGCGCGCGAGCTTCCGCGCGACGCGGGTGTCATCGTCACCAAGGTCGCGCCGCACTTCCGAATGGCCGACGATCGAGCCGACGGCAATGCCCGCGAGCATCGAGGCGGCGATCCCCCCGGTGTAGGCGCCCTTGTCCTCCCAGTGGACGTCCTGCGCGTACACGAGGACGCCCGTGCCCCGCACCGCATCGGCGACCGCGGCGAGCGCGACCGCCGGCGGTGCGACCGCGACGGTCGTCTCACCCGCGGGCGCGGCGCTGACGACCGCGCGAGACAGCGCGACCGCCTCGGCGATGGTCGAAGGATTCATCTTCCAGTTCCCCACGACCAAACGAGCTCGCGTCACCGCGCGGCCTCGCGAGTAAGACGGCGCAGCCGCTGCCGGACGACCCACTTCGTCGTCTCGAGCCGCGCCGCGAGCTCAGAGAGGGTCGCCTCGGGCGCGCGGAGCCGCGCGGCGGCGGCGGCCCGCACCTCGAGCGGCATGCGCGCCAACCGCCCGGACTCCGCGAGCGCATGCACCGCCTCGATCTGGTCACGTGCCGCCCGCACCGCGCGCGCGAGATTCGCGGCATCCGCGTTGACGCTCGCATTCGTCCGGCCCCGCATCTCGCGCGACACGCGCCGCGTCTCGAAGCGCAGCAGCGTCTCGCCGGCGCCCGCGTGGCGCAGGAACGATGCGATCTCATCCGCGGCGCGCAGCATCAGCACCTGACGACCTCGCCTCACGCGGGCGCGCGGCGCGAAGCCCTCCCGTTCCAACACGGCGCGCGATCGCGTCGCCTCACCGCGTGGCGGCCGAAGCTCTAGGAGATAGCCAGACGGACCGGCCGAAACGGAACCACCGGCGAGGAACAGGCCGCGCAGATACGTGCGGCGGCAGCACTCGCGCCGCAGCGACGCGCGGCCGCCGACGAGCTCGGCCGCATGCGCCAGGCGGCGGGCGGGAGCGCCGAGATGCTTCGCGCGCGGCAACAGCGCCGCGAGGACGCGGCGGTCGCAGTCCGCAGGCCGTACGCGCGCCAGCTCGGCCTTCACTTCCTCGGACAGCGGCGACCGCTGCGCACGGGTGAGGCCACGTACGCTCAGGTCGTCACCTCCGGCCGTTCGACGTCGCGGTGCTCGACCGTGATCTCTCCAGGCCAGAAGTCCTTCAGACGCTTTGCGACCTCGTTCGCGATCACGACCGAGCGGTGCCGCCCACCGGTGCAGCCGAAGGCCATGCCGAGCCGTGCCTTCTTCTCGTCCTCGTATCGCGGGAGCGCGAAGCGCAAGAACGGCATCAGGTACGTCAGAAACTCCGCGGTCGCCGGATGCCCGAGCACGAAGTCGATCACCTCAGCGTCGCGACCGGTCTTCGGCCGGAGCGCGGGTATGTAAAAGGGGTTCTCCATGAAGCGCACGTCGAAGACGAGATCCGCCGCGGGAGGCACCCCGTACTTGTACCCGAAGCTGGTCACGTGAACGAGCATGCCCGTGACGCTTCCGCCGTAAAGCGAATGCAGTGTGTCGCGCAGATCCTTCACCGTGAGGTGCGTCGTGTCGATGACCTTGTCGGCGCGTGCCCGTAGCGCGACGAGCACCCGCCGCTCCTCGTCGATCGAGGGCTGCACCCCGCCGGCACTCTCCAGAGGATGGCGGTGGCGGGTCTCGCTGTACCGCTGGAGCAGGACGTCGTCGGAGGCGTCGAAGAAGAGGATGTGCGGCCGATCGCCGTCCGCGGCCAGCGCGTCGAGCGCGGCGCTCGCCTCCGCGAACAGCGCGCCGCTCCGAGCGTCGATGACGAATGCCACGCGCGGGTGACCGCCACGCCGGCACACGTCGAGCGTCGTCTTCATGAGCGCGGGCGGGAGGTTGTCGAGGGTGTAGTAGTCGAGATCCTCGAAGACCTTCACCGCCTGCGACTTGCCGGAGCCGGAGAGGCCGGTCACGACGACGAAATCGGGCGAACCCTTCGTCGCCATCACGCGCCCGACTTAGTCGGGCAGGACCATCGAGAGGGCCCAGCTGACGATCGAGATCACGATCGAGGCGACGAGCGCGACGACGAACCCGTTGACCACGAAGCCGAGGAACGGGATCAGGGATACGAGCAGCAGCATCAGGGCGTTGATCACGAAGATGAACAGGCCGAGCGTGATGCAGGTGATCGGCAGGGAGACCATGACCAGGATCGGCTTGACGATCGCGTTCACGACGCCGAGGGCGAGACCGGTCAGGATGAGCGACAGATAGCGGCCGGCGTCCCCGAGCCCGTAGTCGACCTGGCCCCATTTGATGGAGTCGGGCGAGTAGAGGTTCACGACGTAGGCGGCCACGACGATGGCCACCGCATTGATCAGCGTCCGCCAGACGATGCCCACGGCCGTTAGCCTAGCGGGCCGCGTCTAGTACTGCGCGAGCGTTCCCCGGACGCGCATCCGACGCACGGCCCGCGCGAACGCCCATCGCCCGACGACGAGGGAGAGCGCGGTCGTCGCCAGTAGGGCGGCCCATTCGAGCATCGGATCGAACAGCGGCCGCTGTCCGATGGCGTTGACGCGGAGCAGGTCGACGGCGTAGGTCGTCGGCAGAAGCAGCGCCACCGGCAGGAAGATCGCCGGCAGGATCGTGACCGGGAACGCCGTGCCCGACGCGATCGAGAACAGGAAGTTCGTGGTGTCGATGAAGAAGTTGGCCTCGCGGATGAGGACGACGCCCGCGGCGAGAAGGAACGCGACACCGACCATCGCCACGACCGCGACGAGCACCGCGGGGACCGCGTAGAGGATCTCCATGCGGAAGCGCAGTCCGAAGAAGCCGATGCCGATCGCGAAGAGCGCGGTCTGCCCGATCACCTGCCACACGACACCGCCAAGCGCGCGACCGATGAGCAGCGTCTCGTGGTGCGTCGGCGTGAGCCAGCTCGGCTCGAGCGTTCCGGCATCCATCTCATTGCGGATGCCCATCGCCATGCTCCAGAAGCCGGTGGCGATAAGGCCACTCATCACGCCGCCCATGAAGATGAAGCCCGCCAGGTTCTCGGTGCCGACGGTCGCCTCCAGCCCGACCACGCGGCCACCCACGGCGAACGACGCGCCGAAGAGCAGGCCCGGGATCACGCCCTGGTACAGCGGCACGAAGATCTGCGAGACGACCGCGATGCGATAGCGGAAGAAGGTCTTGAGGTCCTTCTTCGCGATCGCGATCGCCGCTCGGACCTCTGCTCTCATCAGTAGCGGCCCAACATGCCCGTGCGTCGCGCGCTCTGGTCGAGCCAGCGGAACACGACGGACGCGAGCACAGCGACGATGACCGTGAGCGCCACGACGAAGATCAGGTCGCCCGCGACGGCGCCGAGCCCTTCACCGCGCAGCAGCACCGCGCGTGTGTCCGCCACGGTGTACGTCGGCGGAAGCAGCGCGGCGCCGACCTGGGCCCAGGCGGGCAGCATCGCGAGAGGGAACGTGATCCCGCAGGCAAGGACGAAGATCCCGCGCGTGAGGTGCACGACCGGACCGATCTCCCCGTAGCGGAGCACGAGCGACGCGAACAGCGCGCCGATCGCGTAGAGCGCCGGGATCCCGACCATCGCGACCGCGACCGCACGGAGCATCGCGTCCACCGGCAGCACGACCCCGAAGAGGAGCCACATCGCCGGGAAGATGACGGCGAAGTCGAGGATGATCGCCGGTAGCGCTGCGACCGGAGGCGCGAACAGCGGTACGAGGCGGGACGTCGGAGTGAGGAAGATCGCCTCGAGCGAGCCGCGCAGCTGTTCCGTGCGCAGCGCCGAACCGGGACCCCACAGCATCGCCGACAGCCACATGTACATCGCGTATCCCACGAACACGAATCCCGTGACCTCGGACGTGCCGGCACGCTGCGCGAATGCCTGGATCGCCTGGGGATCGTTCGAGCCGGAATAGGCACGACCCATCAGCACCGCGGCGGCGGGGAGGAGGATCGGCCAGAAGAGCACGCTGAGGAGCAGCGTCGGGTAGCGCCGCATGATCCGCAGCTCCTTGCGCGCGGACGCGACGAACGCCCGGATATCGGCCGCGACGCTCATTCGCGCAGCTCGCGCCCCGTCACCGAAAGGAACACGTCTTCGAGCGTCACCGGAACCACCTCGACGTGCTGCACGGTCGCGCCGTGCGCTCGCGCAGCGTCGAAGGCGGCCGGCACCAGATCGCGAGCGGAAGAGCAATGGATCGTGACCGCCAGCGTGCCGTTCGTCTGCTGTTGACGGGCGACGGTGCCGGCGCGACCGAGCTGCGCGAGAAGCCCAGTGCCGTCGCCACGGAGACCGATCTCGAGCCGCACGATCTCCTCCGCGCGGATCGTCCGCTTCAGCGCGGCCGGCGAGTCCAAGGCGACGATCTTGCCATGATCGATGATCGCCACCCGGTCGCAGAGCTGGTCGGCCTCCTCCATGTAGTGCGTGGTGAGAAGGATGGTGCGGCCCTGCGCGCGGAGATCGCGAACGCGGTCGCGCAGATCGCGAGACGACTGCGGATCGAGACCCACGGTCGGCTCGTCGAGGATGATGAGCGGCGGATCGGGAAGCAGCGCTCGCGCGAGGGCGAGCCGCTGACGCATACCTGTCGAGTAGCGCTCGACGTAATCGTCCTCGCGGTCGCTGAGCTTCACCGCCGCGAGCGATCGATCGATCCTCTCGCGGGTGTCCTTCGGCGGGACGTGATACAGCGCCGCGAAGTACTCGAGGTTCTCGCGACCGGTGAGCTTCCAGTAGAGGCTCCGCTCCCCGGAGAGCATCGCGCCGAGCCTCGCGCGCACCTCGCGCGGATGGCGCGCGACGTCGATACCCAGCACCTCGATGCTGCCGCTGGTGGGCTCCAGCAGCGTCGACAGCATCTTCATCGTCGTCGTCTTCCCGGCCCCGTTCGGTCCCAGCAGACCGAAGATCTCGCCGGTCTCCACACGTAGATCGATCCCGTCGACGGCGCGAAAACGCGTACGACGGTCCGGCTCGCGGCGCAGCCGCTGCCACAGCGTGTACCGACCCTTCTCGAATTCCTTGACGAGCCCCGTCGCGACGACGGCGGGCGTCACTCTACCTGCTCAATCTCTCGGCTAGGCCGAGAGACACGCTCAGGGCCGGTGGACTCGCTCGTCGCGGCACGCTCGCTTCGCTCGCTGACAGGGGCCCCTCCCCCTGACCGCGTCGTCGCTCGCCTCATTCAACAAAGATCTCCACCCGATCTTCGTCGTCGGCGATATCGACGAACTTCCCGGGGTAGTCGATCGTGCGCAGCAGCTCGTCGAGATCGACGCCGAACTTCGCAAGGTGGCCGCGGACGAGCCCGCTAGACGCGAGCTTCATCTTCCCCACCCGCGCGATCGCGAGAGGGATCGCGACGTTGACCTTCTGCTGGCCGTTCTCGGTGACGCGGATGCGCAGGATCCGGCCCCGCGCCCCGGGCGGCATCGGCGGCTCCGATGGTCCCGGCGGTGGTGGCGGCGGTGCGCTCGCGGGGCGCGGTCTTTCGTCGATGTCGCCGAGCGCTCGCAGCAGCCGGAACGCCTGCTCGACGTCGATCTTGCCGTCGGCGAGCAGCTTCAAGACCTGCTTGCCTTCGTCGCTCGGCACGTCAGCGCCCTCGGCGCGCTGAATCGATCGCGGCCGCGGCGTCGTCGACGCCGAGCTCGCCACGCGCGAGCCGCTCGAGCACCGAGCGCACCTCTTCGCGGGACGACGTGTCCATGGGCTGGGTCCGCTCGGCGTCGATCGTGGACGCCTCTTCTGGCGCGCCCTCTTCGGGTTGGGCGTCGTCGGGGGCCGTCGCGCTCGTGCCGCGCACCGTGAGATCGCCGCTCACGGTCTTCACGCCGACGCGCCCGTGTCCGCCGCCGACGGCGATGCTGTATTCCTTCCGAGCGTTTCGCACGATCCGGGCGGGCAGCTCGCATTCGACATCGCCGCTAGCGGTGCGGTACTCGATCGTCAGGTCGGGCGCGGCGAGCGCCAGCTCGATGTCGCCGCTGATCGTCTTGAAGCGGTGCTCCCTCCGCGGATCGAGTCGACCTTCGACCTGGACATCACCGCTCACGGTGTGCAGCAGGCTCGAGCGCAGTCGGGCGGCGGCGATCGTGACGTCACCGCTCACGGTGTTTCCCTCGCAGTGTCCGCGGACCCCCTCGATGGAGAGCTCACCGCTCACGGTCTGCGCATCGATCGCGCACTCGGCGGGCACGGTGATGTCGAAGTCGACGCGGAAGCGCTTGCCGCGGAAGAGGTCGAGCCATCCGCGCTCCTGCTCGTACAGGTGCGGCTCGACGAGAAGCTCGTCGCCCCGCTTCTCCATCCGGATCTCGAGGTTCTGCAGGAGGCGCTTCGCCCGGTCCTCGCTGCCGGCGCTCACTCGCTTGCGCGCGACCACCCTGATCTCGCCGGGGGCGCCGGCGGCGGTGATCGACGTTTCGCCCGAGACGTTCCGGACGTGCAGCCGCGGCGTGTGCTCGAACGTGAACCGCTCTTCGAGCGCCTCCGAGTAGCTCTCGCCGCCAAGGTCGCCGACGAAGTCGCCGACGAACGCACGGGCGAACTGACCGGGGTCGAACTCGCGGCCGTCCATCGCGAAGCCGCGGGAGCCGGAGTTGAATTCGAACCGATGCGACTGCTGCTCGGCGCGCCGCGCGGCGTGCTCGGCGTGGCGCGCCGCTCGCTCCACGTCGCGCTCCGCCCGGCGTGCCTCGCGCTCCGCACGTCGCTCCTCACGCCGGTGACCCTCACCGGCGGCGTTCTCGTCCCGCGCCGCGTCGCGTTCGTCGCGGGTCGTGTCAGGCTCGCCCTGGTCGTGGCGTTCTTCGGTCATGCGGTCGGCTCCCTCTCGAGCAGGTTCGCGGCGTCGTCCGCCGCGATGCGTCCTTCGGCCAGCTCGCGCAGGATCTCCTTGCGTCGTTCGTTCTCGCGGTCGGGCTCGGCCTGCGATGGGAAGCCGAGCGCGCGGATCATCGCGTCGAGCCGCGAGCGGACCGTCGGATAGCTGATGCCGAGCTCGCGCTCAACATCTTTGAAATTGCCGCGCGCGCGGATGAACGTCTCGAGGAAATCGAGCTGATCCGCGCCGAGCTGATGGAACCGACCAAGGGCGAAGGAGCCTTCGATCCGAGTCCCGCAGGATGCGCACTCGAGGCGAGCCACGCTGAGCGACTCCGCACAGATGGGGCACCGGGCAATCACAGGATTTGCCATGAAGCGAAGATGCTCGCCAACCTCATCGAAAGTCAAGCCAAACTCAGGGATATGTAGCCGAGTATGCGAAACCTTGAGGTCGCCTTGCTTGCTCAGCCCCCGCTGTCCTAACGGCCGAAGAGTCCGCGTATCCCCTTTCGCTTTGGCTTGCCCGGATCGTCGCGTTT
>VBEZ01000066.1 GCA_005882255.1 Chloroflexota bacterium
ATCCCGATGAGTAGACCGCGCGCGTACATGTCCCAGTGCGGCGCGCCGAGGCCGGTGAACGCCGGCACGAAATACACGCCGTCGTTGCCCGCGAGCCCGGTCGCGAGCGCCTCGGTCTCGTCCGCGCTGGTGATGATGCCGAGGCCGTCGCGCAGCCACTGCACCGCGGCGCCGGTGATGAAGGCGCTCCCCTCGAGCGCGTAGCGGACGCCGTCGCCGATGTCCCACGCGATCGTGGTCAGCAGACCGCCGCGCGCCGGTGCCGCGGTTGCGCCGGTATTCGCGAGGAGGAAGCACCCCGTTCCGTAGGTGTTCTTCGCCTCGCCGGGCGCGAAGCAGGTCTGCCTGAACAGCGCGGCCTGTTGATCGCCCGCGGCAGATCGAGCGCGGCCAGGAGCTCGTCGTCCCAGCGCCGCCGGTGGATGTCGAACACCATCGTGCGTGAAGCGTTCGAGACATCGGTGACATGCACGCGGCCGCCGGTGAGCTTCCAGACCAGCCACGTGTCGATCGTCCCGCAGAGCAGCTCGCCGCGGGCCGCACGCGCCTGCGCGCCCCGGACCCGATCGAGGATCCAGCGCACCTTCGTCGCGGAGAAGTAGGCGTCGATCACGAGACCGGTGCGCTCGCGCACCAGCGTTTCGAGCCCGCGCGCTCGCAGCTCTTCGCAGATGCCCGCGCTCGCGCGGCTCTGCCATACGACCGCGGGATGGATCGGGCGACCGGTCGCGCGTTCCCACACGACGGTGGTCTCGCGTTGGTTGGTGATGCCGATGGCCGCGACGTCAGGTGCGCCGATGCCCGCCGCCGCGATCGCCTCGCGCCCGACGGCGACCGTCGTCGCGAAGATCTCGTCGGGATCGTGCTCGACGTGTCCCGACGCCGGGTAGCTCTGCGCGATCTCGCGATCCGCGCTGCCACGGACCGCGCCGGCCGCGTCGAAGACGAGGGCGGCCGAGCCGGTCGTGCCCTGGTCGAGCGCGAGGACGAAGGTCACGTCGCGCTGAAGCGACGCATGGGCTCGACCTCACGGCAGTACGCGGCTACCTCGCGCGTGCGCCGCTCGTCGTCCCAATCCAGCAGGCGGCCCATCAGTGCGGCGACCGCGTCGATGCAGTCGAGGCCCTGACACGGAGCGAGCCCGAGAGCGGTCCGCCGCAGGAGCGCATCGCCGATCGTGAGCGCCCACTCGTGGCGCACGGCGTGGACGATCTCCGCGGCGACGCCGTGGTGATGTGGACAGAGCGGCGCGGCGAGGGACGGGTCGCCTGCGGCAAGTGCGGCGATGTCGCGCGCGCGCGACCCATCCGCGCCGGGAAGCAGCGCGTCAGCGGTCGACGAGGCACGGCTCTCGGGGTCGGGCGTGCCGGACCGCCGTTCGCGCCCGAGCTTTCGCGCCACGAGGTCCGTCACCTCTTCGGCGATCGCGCGATAGGCCGTGATCTTCCCGCCGACGACGGACAGCACGCCCGCGACGCGGTCGCGGGCCTCGTGGTCGTACAGCGCGTGCTTGCGCGATACCTCGCCCTCGCTGACGCCCTCCTCGCGGACGAGCGCGCGCACGCCGGCCCAGGTGAAGAAGATCTCGCCGAACGGCGCGTTCGGGAAGGCTCGTCGCGCCTCCTCCTGCAGATAGCGCACGTCCTCCTCGGTCGCGGCGGCGTCCGCGGGATCTCCGTCGTAGTCGGTGTCGGTCGTTCCGACGATCGTCGTGTCGAGCCAGGGGACGACGAAGAAGAGCCGGCCATCGCGCCGCGCGAACAGCACATGGGCCTGCTGCGTCGCGCGCGGCGTCACGATGTGGATCCCCTTGGTGAGGCGAAGCAACGGCTTCGCGCCGACTCGCAGCGGCGCGATCGTGCGATCCAGCCATGGACCGGTCGCGTTCACGGTCAGCCGTGCGCGCAGTGCGAGCTCGACGCCCGCCATGCGGTCGAGTACCAGGGCACCGCTGACACGGTCGCGGTCGCGCAGGTAGGAGTTCGCTCGCGCGTGGTTGAGCACGAGCGCGCCGTGAGCCGCGGCGTCGACGACATTCTCGACGACGAGGCGTTCCACCAGCGGCACCTGTGCGTCGTAGAAGCGCCACGCGCCCTGCAGACCATCCGCATCGAGCGCGGGCTCCGCCGCGAGCGTCTCGCCGCGCCCCAGCCACTTACGTCTCGGGAGGCTCTTGTCGAGCGAGAGGATGTCGTAGAGCTGCATACCGATGCGCAGCTTTGCCTGATACCAGAGGCTCGGCCGGTAGAGCGGTAGCAGGAACGGAAGGGGGAAGACAAGGTGCGGCGCGATGCGGAGGAGGATCTCGCGCTCGCGCATGTCGCTGCGCACCAGCGCGAAGTCGAAGAGCTCGAGATATCGAAGGCCACCGTGGATCAGCCGCGTCGGCCGTGAGGTCGTCCCGGAGGCGAAGTCATCCTGCTCGACGAGCGCGACCGAGAGTCCACGGAGCGCCGCGTCGCGCGCGATGCCCGCTCCGATGATGCCGCCGCCGATGATCAGGAGATCGACGGTGCGGCCGCCCAGCGACCGCACCGTCTCTGCTCGTGTGGCTATGGATTCGCCTTGTTGTACTTGTCGATCTGCGTGTTCATGTCCTCGACGGCGGCATCGAGCGCCGCCTGCGTGGTGGCCTGCCCGAGCAGGACCGACTCGATCATCTTCTGTGTGCGCTGGCGGGCCTGCGGCATGACGCCGAGGACCGCGCCGTTGGTCGTACGGTTCTGCGGCGAGTCACGGATCTCGGTGATGGCCGTGAGGAACTGAGGGTACTTCGTCGCCCAGTCCTTGCTCGGACCCTGGTCGTACGCAGCCTTCACGATCGGGTAGTAGCCCGTGTCCGACTGCCACTGCGCCTGCACCGCCGGTGTCATCGCGTACTTCACGAATTCCCATGCAGCCTGCTGCTCGGCGGGCGGCCGGCTCTTCATGATGTAGAGCGAAGCGCCGCCGATGATGTTGCCGCCGGTCGCCGGCTTGCTGTCCGGCCGTGGGTAGAGGCCGGCGCCAAGCTCGAACTTGCCAGCGATCGTGGTGATGTGTCCGCGAAGCCGCGCGATGCTCTCGATGTACATCGCGGTCTTCTGCGCGTTGAACGCGTTCGCGGCCCCGTCGTTGTCGATGCCGGGGTTGTAGAAGTAGCCGCCGTCCACGCCGGCCTTCCACCAGTCGAGGATCGCCTTGCCGGCAGCGCTGTTGTAGACGACCTTCGTCGCGCGGTTGTCACGACCATTGCCGTTGTCGGCGTAGAGCGCGCCGGACGTCGCCATGAGCTGCTCGAAGAGCCAGCCGTAGATGGATGGCCCGAAGCCGAACCGGACGGTCGCCCCGCTGGCGTCCTTCTTCGTCAGCTTCTTCGCGGCGTCGGCGATCTCGGTGAACGTTACCGGAGGCTTGGCCGGATCGAGGCCGACCTCTTTGAACGCGTCCTTGTTGTAGTAGAGGATCGGCGCCGACGCGTTGAAGGGCATGCTCTGGAGCTTGTCCTGGTACTTGTAGTAATTGATCACCGCGGGCTCGAAGTCCGAGGTGTTGAACTTGTCGCGGTCGATGAACGCCTGCATCGGCACGACCTGCCCGCTGTCGTACATGTAGCGCTGGCCGATGTCGTACACCTGCACGAGGGCCGGCGCCGCGTTCGAGGCGATGGCCGTGTTCAGCTTCGCGAGGAGGTCGTCGTAGGTGCCCTGGAAGACGGCCTCGACCTTGATCTTGGTCTGACTGCTGTTGAAGCCGGCGACGATCTTGTTCAGGGCGTCGCCGTTGACGCCCGACATCGCGTGCCACCACGTGAGCGTCGCGGCCGGCGCGACGTCCTTCGCGGGCGCGAGCGCGCTCATGTCCGCGGGAGCGCCGCCGGTCGGCGTCGTGCTTCCGCTGGGCGTCGTGCCGCCGCAGGCCGCGGCGGCCATCGTGAATGCGAGAGCGAGTGTTGCGAGTCTGCGCATCTTTCCCTCCTGCGTCCTAGCCCTTGACCGCCCCGGCGGTGAGGCCTCGGATCAACTGACGCTGTCCCAACACGAGCAGGGCGAGCGTCGGTACGGCGACCATGATGACACCGGCCATGACCAGACCCCAGCGGAGCGTTTCCTCGAAGCGCAGCTGCGCGATCCCGACCTGCGTCGTGCGCATCAGCGTCTGGTTCGTGATGAGCAGCGGCCAGAAGTATTGGTTGTAGGTCGACAGGAAGCCGTAGATCGCGACGGTGCCCAGGGCGGGCCGCGAAAGGGGGATCACCGTCGAGACGAGGAAGCGGAACGTCGTCGCGCCGTCGATCCGCGCCGCATCCCAGAGCTCACGCGGGATCTGCAGGAAGGCCTGCCGCAGCAGGAACGTGCCGAACGCCGTCGCCATGAAGGGCACCGCCAGCCCCTGGTACGTGTCCAGCCACCCGATCGAGCGGATGGTGATGTAGTTCGGGATGATCGTGGCCTCCCACGGGATCATCAGGGTGGTCAGGAACAGGAAGAACAGCACCTGCCGTCCGCGGAAGACGAGGAAGGAGAAGGCGTAGGCGGCAAGGCTTGCGGTCAGCAGCTGGCCGACGACGACGGCCGAAGAGACGACGAAGCTGTTCAGCAGGTAGCGGACGATCGGGATCGTCGCGAACACCTGCGCGTAGTTGTCGAGCGTCGGCTGGGCGGGGAGGATCGGCGGCGGGAACGTCGCGATCTCCGACTCGCTCATCAGGGAGTACGAGAGCGCCAGCAGCAGTGGGAACGCGACGATGATCGAACCGACGACCAGCAGCGCGTAGTTCGCGACCCTGCCGAGCTTCACCGGGATCCGCTCACTGATAGTGGACGCGCCGCTCGACGAAGCGGAACTGGATCAGCGTCAGACCCATCACCAGTAGGAGCAGGATCACGGCCTGGGCGCTCGCGAAGCCGAACTGGAAGTTCTGGAACGCGTCCTGGTAAATGCTGTAGACGAGCACACGCGTCGCGTCCACCGGACCACCGCGCGTCATCACGTGGATCTGCGTGAACGCCTGCAGCACCGCGACGGTGTCGACGACGAACAGGAAGAAGAGCGAAGGGGACACCATCGGGACAGTGATCCGCGTGAACATCCGGAGGCCACGTGCGCCGTCGAGGCGCGCCGCTTCGTAGATCTCTTCGGGCACGCCCTGCAGGCCCGAGAGCAGCACGATGATGTTCGTGCCGAGCGTGAGCCAGATCGTCGTGATGGAGACGGCGATGATCGCCGTCGTGGGCTGGATGAGCCACTCGGGTCCGTGGACCCCGACCCGTGACAGCAGGTAGTTGAGGAGACCCAGGCTGGGGTTGAACAGCAGGAGCCAGATGAGCGCGCCGACCGCCGCGGAGATGGCGATCGTGCTCGACATCATCGTTCGGAAGACGTTGATCGCCCTGAGGCGCTGGTTGAGCAGGACAGCGAGTACCAGACCGAGCGCGATGCCGATCGGCACCGTGTAGATCGCGAAGATCGCGGTCGCGAGCAGGCCGGTGCGGAACGCCGGCGACGTGAGCAGCTCGAGGTAGTGGTCGAGGCCTGCGAAGGTGGTGATGGCGCCGGTCGCCCGCGTGTTGAAGAGGCTCAGGTTGATGGTCTCCGCGAGCGGGATGAACACGAACGCCGCGAAGAGGACGAGCGACGGTGCGAGGTACGCGAGACCGATGCCGAGCGATCGCAGGTCGCGCGCGGTCCAGCGCATCACGGTCGCGGCATCGTACCGCTGATCTCGAGGAGATCGGTCAGGATCGCGTACGCGACCTGGTCGACGTGCGGATCGTGCAGCTGGACCACGACACGGCCGGCGAGGTCGGTCTCGAAGACGAGGCCCATCGAGAAGTCGTCGACCGCGAAGAGCGGATCCAGCGGAGAGAGGCGCCGCGGACCGAAAGACGCGACCACCCTGCCGTCGCGGCGCGCGATCTCGATGAGCGGACGCACGCGATCGCCGTTGCCGGCCGCCGCACGCGCTGCCTTCGCGGCGCGCTCGTCGATCGGCTCGCGCGCGATGTCTTCCGGCACGAGGTCGGCATCCATGAGCACATTCGCCAGGATCGTCGCCTTCGCTGCGGCGTCGTGGCCGTCGAGGTCATTGCGTGGGTCGGCCTCGGCGATGCCGAGCCGCTGCGCCTCCGCGAGCGCGTCTTCGAAGGGGACGCCCGCGGCGGTGGGGCAGTCGGCGAGCGTCGCTTCGAAGCGCAGCATCCGGCCCTGCCGCGTCGCGAGCGCCTCGAGCTCGCGATAGGCGCGCGCGATCGGCCCCTTGTTCGCGGTGACGACGTGCATGCCGGCCGTGAGCCCGTCACGGATGTAGCTGAGCGCGGGCTCGCCGGTGATCGGATCGAGCGGCTTCATCTCGACCAGAACGTCCGCGGGCAGCGAAGCCATCGGAGGTGCGACGCGGAGTGGTAGGTCCGTCCCCGCGAGGATCAACGTTAGGTCAATGCCGAAACCGTCAACGACGGCGCCGTGGCTTCGTGTCGCGAGCGCAGTGACCTGGAACGGCACGCGCGTATGAAGCAACATCCGGCAAAGGGCGCGCCCGACGTTGCCGAAGCCGAAAAGCGCCAACCGCACGGGCCGACGTTACGCGAACCTCCGGCATGACGATTGCGGACGCTCGCTTGGCCGAGTTGCCGACGAGTCCGCCCTCGCCGTCTCCTCGCCAGCAATAAGGAGGTTGGCACCGGTGATTCGCGCAGCGCTGACGCGCCCCTTCGGACGACAGGCGTTCGCTCCGCGACGGGTCCTGCTCGTCGCCGCCGCTCTTGTCGCGAGCATCCTTATCGCCCTCGTCCTAACGGTCAGTCCAGCCAACGCCCTGCCATTCATTCCAACGCCATGTCAGGCCACGACGTTCATGCGTGACGGCATGCCGTTAACGACAAAGGTCTTGAACAGCAGCCTTCTGAACCAGGATGTCGAGGCGATCGATGACTTCACAGGCGTGCCGTGTCACATGGGCGCGTTCTACGACGCTCCCGGCTCGTACTCGATCGTCAACTCGAGCGTGCATGGCTCGACCTACCGCACACCGGCGCCCAGCACGGCGTTGCCATCGCTTACCTAGATGGCGCGAGCGGCTCGGTGAGCCGGACGCAGGTGTACAGCTACCAGAAGAACGGATTCGCCGCCAACGGGAGCGGGACAATCGTGACCATCGCGGACAGCCGCTTCCGCGGCGCCGGCCCGGTGGACTACATCGCGCAGAACGGGGTCCAGTTCAGCCGCGGCGCGGTCGGCGGGATCACGGGCAGCACGATGGAAGAACACGAGTACACGGGCTGCTCGCAGCAGCAGTCGCAGCAGACCGGCTGCACGCCGTTCGTCTCCGCTGGTCTCCTGATCTTCGACAGCCCCGCGAAGTCGATCGACCGAAAGAACAACCTGTACCGCGAGAACGACTTCAACGTGCTCAACGTCCAGATCCCAGGTCCCTAGCACCGCGGCGGCAGACGCGCATCGCGGCGAGAGGGCCCGTCGGCGGGCCCTCTCGCGTATCCTTAGATCGATACGCGTCCGCGGGGCCCCACCGGCGTTTTCGGTGGAGCCCCTTTTCGGCGTCCATCCTTTTCGGCGTCCATTTAGATAAAAAGGAGAGAAGGCCTGGTCCATCTGGCGAAACTCTTCGCGCGCCGCGCTCCGCCACGCGTCGATCGCCTCGTCGTCGGCCTCGGTAATCCGGGCGATGGGTACGCCAACACGCGCCACAACGTCGGTTTCCAGGTCGCGAACCGACTCGCCAAGCGTGCGCGCCTGGAATTCGACACCAAGGCCGCGGAGTCGCGTATCGCTGAGGGCTCGCTCGGCGATCTGCGGATCGCCATCGCGCGACCGCAGACGTTCATGAACGACAGCGGGCGTGCCGTCGGGAAGCTCCTCGACCGCTACCGGCTCACGCCCGACGCGCTCCTCGTCATCTTCGACGAGGTCGACCTCCCCCTCGGCAAGGTGCGGCTGCGCGAGCGTGGCGGTCCGGGAACGCACAACGGGATGCGCTCGATCACGAGCGAGATCGGCGAGGGGTTTCCGCGCCTGCGGATCGGCGTCGCCCCGGTGGATCCCACTGTCGAGATCGCCGACCTCGCGCAATACGTGCTCTCGCCATTCGCGTCGAACGAGCGCGCTGACGCGGACGAGATGATCGTCCGCGGGGCCGAGGCCGCGGAGGTCGCGGTCCGCGACGGCATCAAGCGAGCGATGGACAAGTTCAATGGCTAGCACGACCGCGGTCGGATCCGCTGCCCGTCTCGGCGGCATCCTCGCGCTCGCGGAACGGAGTGAGCGGTTCCGCGATCTCGCCGAACGCCTCGAAGACCGGCGCTCGACCAAGATCGCCGACGCGACGGCCGGCGCGCGCGCGTTCGCGTGGGCGTCGCTCGTCCAGGTCTCGCGGAGGACCGTCGTCGTGGTCGCGCCGAGCGAGGACCGCGCACGACGCTGGCGCGCGGAGCTCGCGGCCTGGCTCGGAGAGGATCGCGTCCTCTCGTTCCCCGAGCGCGAGACGATGCCGTACGAGATCGGCAGCGCATCGGCCGGCGCGGTGCACCAGCGCCTGCTCACGCTGTGGCGAGCGCACACTGCGCCCGAGCCGGTCGCGGTCGTCGCGTCGCTGCGCGCGCTCATGCAACACACCATCGCGCCGGCGGACCTGCGCGAGCGCGGTCGGACGCTGCGCGCGGGCGATCACGTGTCGTGGAACGCGACGGCGGAGTGGCTCTTCGAGCTCGGCTACGAGCCCGTCGCGGAGGTGAGCGAGCCCGGCAGCTTCTCACGCCGCGGGGGGATCCTCGACGTATATCCCGCCTCGGCCGACATGCCGGTCCGCATCGAGCTCTTCGGCGACGACATCGAGACGCTCCGCAGATTCGATCCGGTCACGCAGCGCTCGCAGGACGCCGCCGACGCGGTCGACATCCTGCCCGCGCGTGAATACTCGCTCGAGGGCGCGGCCGCGCTCGCGGAGCGTCTCGCCGCTTCGGGTTGGGCAGCGACGCGTGGCGAGGAGGACGAGCTGCAGCCCTACGCGTCGCTGGTCGAGGCGCTGCGCGAGGGCCGCGTCGCGCCGGGCACCGACGCGTTCGCGCCCGCGCTCGGAGCGACGGCCTCGCTGCTGGACCATCTCGGCGACCGCGCCACGGTCGTCTTCGAGGACTCGGTCGAGCTCGGGCTCACGCACGATGCGCACGAGGCGCAGGCCGACGAACGGCGCGAGGAGCTGCGCGAACAGGGTCTCGCCGTAGCCGTCTTCCCGCCGCCGTACGTGCCGCGCGACGGTCTCGACGCGTCGGCCGACGAGCACGGCGCGGTGCGCGTCCGTCCCGACGCCGACGCCCTGCGGCTCGGCTGGGGCGGCATCACCTCGTACGCGGGCCGTCTCGACGCATTCCTGCGCGAGGTCGCCGCTGGGGGACGCGATCTGCGCATCGTCGCGTCGCCGCAGGCCGCCCGGCTCGCGGAGCTGCTCGCCGATCGCGACGTCACCGCCACCCCGCACGACAGCGTGTCCGAGGTGCCGACGGAAGGCGCGCTCGTCCTCGCCCATGTCGGTCTGGCGGAAGGCTTCGCCGTTCCGGAGCTCGCGCTGCGGGTGTTCACCGACGCGGAGGTCTTCGGCTTCCGCAAGCCGCGGCATCCGGAGCGCCGCCCCCGTCGCGTCGCGGTCGGCTCGTTCCTCTCGGACCTGAAGCCGGGCGACCACGTCGTACACGAAGACCATGGCATCGCTCGCTTCGAACGCTTCATCACGCGCGAGATCGCCGGCGTGGTGCGCGAATACCTCGAGCTGCGCTTCGCGGGCACCGACGTCGTCGCGCTCCCCACCGAACGCGTCGATCGCGTGACGCGCTACGTCGGCGGCACGCCGCCGGCCCTCTCCGCGCTCGGTGGCCGTGACTGGGCCGCGACGAAGCGGAAGGCGAAGAAGGCGGTCGAGGAGATCGCGCGCGAGCTGATCCGCCTGTACGCCGCGCGCGAGACGATCAGCGCGCACGCCTTTGGTCGCGACACGCCGTGGCAGATCGAGATGGAGAACGCCTTCCCGTTCACCGAGACGCCCGATCAGCTGCAGGCGATCGAGGACAGCAAACGCGACATGGAGCGTCCACGTCCGATGGACCGTCTGGTCGTGGGCGACGTCGGGTACGGGAAGACGGAGGTCGCGCTGCGCGCGGCGTTCAAGGCGGTGCAGGACGGCAAGCAGGTCGCGGTGCTCGTGCCGACCACGGTCCTCGCGCAGCAGCACTTCGAGACGTTCTCGGAACGCCTCGCGACCTTCCCGGTGCGTGTCGCGATGCTGTCGCGTTTCCGCACGCCGCCGGAGCAGCGCGAGGTCGTCTCGCAGCTGGCGACCGGCGAGGTCGACGTCGTCATCGGCACGCATCGCTTGCTGCAGAAGGACGTGCAGTTCCGCGATCTCGGTCTGCTCGTCATCGACGAGGAGCATCGCTTCGGCGTGAAACACAAGGAGCGTATGAAGCAGATGCGCACCGAGGTCCACGTCCTGTCGATGACGGCGACGCCGATCCCGCGCACGCTGCACATGGCGCTGTCCGGCGTGCGCGACATCAGCGTCATCGAAACGCCGCCTGAGGACCGCCAGCCGATCGAGACGCACGTCGTCGAGCGCACCGACGACGTGCTGCGCGAGGCCATCCTGCGCGAGCTCGATCGCGGGGGCCAAGTCTTCTTCGTGCACAACCGCGTGCAGGGGATCGAGCACGAGACGCAGCGCCTGCGCGCGCTGGTGCCGCAGGCGCGCTTCGTCGTGGGGCACGGTCAGATGGACGAACGGAAGCTCGAACGCGTGATGGTCGAGTTCGCGGATGCCGAGCACGACGTGCTGGTGTGCACGACGATCATCGAGTCCGGCCTCGACATCCCGAACGTCAACACCATCGTGATCGACCGCGCCGGCCAGCTCGGGCTCGCGCAGCTCTACCAGCTGCGCGGGCGCGTCGGCCGCAGCGCCGCGAAGGCCTACGCGTACCTGCTGCACGAGAAGCAGGAGCGGCTCACCGACGATGCGCGCAAACGTCTGCAGGCGGTCTTCGAGGCCAGCGAGCTCGGCGCGGGCTTCAAGATCGCGATGCACGACCTCGAGATCCGCGGCGCGGGCAACATCCTCGGCGCCGAGCAGCACGGCCATGTCGCCGCGGTCGGGTTCGAGCTGTACACGCAGCTCCTCGAGGAGGCGGTCAACGAGCAGCGCGGCGCGCCGAAGGCCGAGGCGCTGCCGGAGGTCACCGTGGACCTCGCGCTCTCGACCGCGATCCC
>VBEZ01000067.1 GCA_005882255.1 Chloroflexota bacterium
GAGCGATCGAGTCAGACGTATTTCCTGGCCGACCGTTCGAACAAAGCGATCGACATATTCGACGCATCGTCGAACACGTTCGAGACGCGAGTCGCCGGTTTCGTCGGCTTCACCGGCAATAACGACACCTCCGGTCCGAACGGCGTCGTCGTGGTCCACGATCGCGACGAAGTCTGGGCCGGCGACGGAAATAGCACGGTGAAGGTGATCGATCTGGGGACCGACTCGATCGTGGCAACCATCTCCACCGGTGGCACGGCTCGCGCCGACGAGATCGCCTACGACCAGAAGGACAAGGTGATCCTCATCGCGAACGACGCCGATACACCGCCTTTCGCGACACTCATCGACGTGCGGAGCCGCGCCGTCGTCGCCAGGATCGGGTTCGACGATGCGACGGCTGGGCTCGAGCAGCCGGTGTGGGACCCTGAGACGCAACTCTTCTACATGTCGGTGCCCGAGACCGCCGCCGATCCAGGCGGCGCCGTCGCGGTCATCGATCCGCGGACCCGTTCTCGCGTCGGGCTCTTCCCCGTACAGAACTGCGGGCCGACCGGCCTCGCCCTCGGCCCGAAGCAGCAGCTGCTGCTCGGCTGCGGCGACCCGACCGCGGTACAGGTGATGGACGCGCGCAGCGGTGACATCGTCGCGACCATCGCACAGGTCAGCGGAGCGGACGAGGTCTGGTACAACCCCGGGGACAAGCACTACTACGTGGCCGCGCGCAACAATCCGAGCGGCCCGGTGTTCGGAGTCATCGACGCGATGACCAACACCTGGATCCAGAACGTGCCGACCGGTCCAAACGCGCACTCGGTCGCCGCGAATCCGATCAACGACGAGATCTTCGTCCCACTGCGCGGCATGGGCATCGGTGTGTACCACCGGTAGCGGATCTGGCTGAAAGGTGAAGGGGCCCGCTTCCGCGGGCCCCTTCATCGCGACCGCCTACGGTCTACGCAAGCTCCCAGTACACGGCCACATCAAAGTGGCCGGTCTGCGGGTCGGGGTCTCCGTAGATCTCCCACCGGACGCCCGTCAATTTGCGGCCCTGCGCAGAGCACCAGGCGTGGACCGCATCGTGCGCTGCGCCGATCTCTCCCGGCGTCCCGGTGTGCACTGTCGACGCCGCCTCGGCTGCGGGCAACCTCGATGGGACGACGCGACCGGCGGCCTCGAAGGATCCGGTCACCTGGACGCCGACCTCGACGGCAACCTCGACTCCGGGGGTGCCGCTCCGAAACACCATGACGTTGTGGCCCTCGGTGCGCAGGCCTGGCGTCGCCCGGAGGAACGCCCAAACCTCGTCGAGCATCGGGCGCCACAGCGCTGGAAACTCCCGCCACGTCGTGTTCGCCTTGACCACCGCGGTCGGGCACTCGGCGGTCCGCTCGATCGTCACCTCATACGCCACCACGGTTCTCAGCTGACCTCCCTTGAGACGTTAACCGTTGGTCGCCCGTGCCCATTTGTGCTCGGGAGCGGTCAGAACGTAGATTGAAGGCCGCGCCAGTACGTCTTGGAGTAGGAAATGGCAGAACAAGGCACGATCAAGCGGCTCGTCAGCGATCGCGGATTCGGCTTCATCACGCAGGCGGATGGGACCGAGATCTTCTTCCACCGCTCGAAGGTGACCGGGTCCTTCGACTCACTGACCGAAGGTCAGCGCGTGAGCTACGAGAAGGCGATGGACCCGCGACGCAACAAGGAGAACGCGGAGCAAGTCACGCCGATCTGAGCGACGCTCGCTCAGATCGTCACCGGTGCCTGGCCGAGCGCCGCGCGTGACCGACGCGCCGCCAGGCGCACGCCGACGACGATCACCGCTCCACCGACCAGCTGCAACGGCAGTGGGCGCTCGCCCAGGATCAGGAACGCGAGCACGAGGGTCGCGATCGGCGTGAGGTAGGTCACCATCGCCGCGAGGCTCGCGCCGTAGCGATGGACGGCCCAGAAGAACAGGACGAACGCGACCGCGGTGGAGAACACGCCGAGGAATCCGGCGGCGAGCCACGTGTCGGCACTCCACGTGGGCACGTCGCGATAGCCCTGCTGCACGGCGCCGAGTGGCAACAGCAGCGCGGTCCCGATGAGGACCATGCCCGTGACGTATCCCAGAACGGTCTCCTTCCGCAGGACGACCGCGCCGATGGTCAAGCTCGCCGCCCACGCCGTCGCCGCGCCGAGCTCCATGAGATCGCCCGCCAGGCGCGACGCTGACGACTCGCTCCCGCCCTGCTGACCACCGACGATCACCAGCGCCGCGCCCAGGCTCGCGACCGCGAACCCGAACAGCTTGCGCGACGTCAGCCGCTCGTGGATCAGCGTCGCGAACAGAGCGGTCGCCAGCGGGATGGTGGTCGGGATGATCAGCGCGCTGTCCGAGGCGGGCGTGAGGCTCAGGCCCACGAACGCGAGGGTATTGAACCCGAGTACTCCGCAGACGGCCGCGGCGGCGATCGGACGCCAGCGCTGCAGCGGGATCGGCGTTCTCGTGATGGCGCAGGCCACGACGAGCACAGCGGCCGCGATCGCGAAGCGCATCGTGGAGAGCTCGAGCGCCGGCACGGCGGTCACGCCGAGCTTCGCCGCGATCCACTGTCCGCCGAGCGTGATGGCGAGGGTGGCGTAGACCGCGATGACGATCGGCGCCTGTCGCATCGCGCGATGCTAGACGCGCGCTACAGCGTGGGCTTGAACAGCATGAGGTACAGGATGAGGAGCAGACCGCCGGTGCCGGTGACGGCGAGGATCCCCGGGCGGAAGCGCGTGAGCAGGCGCTCCATCTCGGCATCGTCGCGCGTGTCCGCGATGCGATCGATGGTGCGACCGCCGTAGAGGTTCATCACGAGGCCGATCGCGACGAAGATCACGAGCGCCCCCCAGATCCACGCGGTGCCCCACCAGGAGCCCATGAGTCCGAGCACGACCCCGGACGCCAACGTCAGCCCGAAGAAGACCCAGCGGAGCGTGCTGGCGGCCTCGGAGACCTCGAGCAGCTCGCGGATGCGCGTGTCGTCGCGCTCCTCCTTGAGGTGGAAGGCGACCGTGACCGGATGGACGAGCAGAAGCCCCATGACACTCGCGATGTGGATGAAGACGATCCATTGATACATGCGCGCCCCCTTAACGACCGTCTGCGCCCGCAGACGAGGGCAAACGAACGCAGTCGCACTGCGGACGCTCTTCGGCAGGATGAATTCGCCGCGTGAGTCGACCCACCGCGCTGACTCCGGTCGGATCGGGGCTTCGGCGAGACCGGCGGGTGGGGGCATCGCATACGAATAGAACTCGGCCTCGGGCGAGTCTTCGCTCCCGAGCCAGAAACCCGCGGCGATCAGCTCGTGTGAGTACGCCTCGTGCATGACGTGGATGTGCACATTCGGCGCGCTCCCACCGGCGTAGGCCGGACCGCGCCGGCCGGAAAAGCGCGCGCTCGCGAGATCGAACCCGCCCCAGAAGAACTGCACCGGACTGGCCTTGCCGAGGAAGTCGGCCCGGAAGCGGTCGAACACGATCTGCGTCCTGATCAAGGCGCTCTGGAACCGCTCCACCTTCTCGCGGTCGTACGGGCGCACCTCGCGGTCCTCGAGGAACGGGATCGCGGTCGCGACTTCGACGGGGACCGCCATGATGCCGGGGTCCGGCACGCCGAGCCGAGCGAGGCCCTCGAACACGCGGCGGTAGAAGTCCGCGACCGACATCGCACCCAATGGGATCGCCGAACGGCCGCCGCGGCTCGTGACGATGACCAGCTCGTGGGCGATGAAGTCGAAGTCGATCTGGAACGCTTCGCTTCCGCTGGGGATCAGCGACGTCGTGAGGCCGCGCGGTGTCACGTACAGGGTCGAATTCCACCAGTGGTTCATCAGCGGTGTCAGCGCGAGGCGGATCTTCCCGACGACCTGCGTCCACATGTGGACCGCGTGCAGCGTGTCCTTCAACTCCGCGTACGCCAGCGGCGGCCACCGGTCCAGGGCGCGCTCGGTCGACGTCATGCCTTCGCGATCCGGAACGCGTTGCGCACCAGACGCTTCACGCTGGCCCGCGTGGCGTCCGCCGGCGTGCGCAGCCGGAGGAAGCGAAGATCGGGCCCGCTTCCCTCGAGCAGGCCCGTCACATCCTCGAGCTCGCGCCCGCGGTAGAAGAACAAGGTCGAGTACGCGGGAAAGGTCCCGATCGCGACCACCGGCTCATCGTCGACGGTGTAGCGGATGAGCTTCCACATCGCGCTCTTCGAGCGCGGCGGCCGGCTCTGGTACGCCGCCTCGCTCGCCCGCGGCGCGACCGCTCTCACTGTCCGACGCGCGGCCCGCACCGTCGGGCGCACCGCCGCCGGGATCCGCCTCAGCTGTTCGGAGACCGTTATCAGAGCCGCGGCGCTCATCCGTGTCGCCTCCCCGATCGATCGCGGTCGTCACTTCGTACGGTAACGAGTCACGGGCGTTCCGGCGCGAATTGCGTACGCTCCGGCCGGTGAGCGCCGCCCTGTCGTGGCCCCAGGTCCTCGCCTGGCGCATGCGCCGCCAGCTCCTCGATCCCATCGGAACACCGTCCGTGCCCGACGTCGTCCGGCGACTCTGCGGCGTGCAGGCGCAGGTCGCCTCCTCGGCCGAGCTCGCGATCCGCGTCCGTCGCGGATCGTCACAGCGCGGCGAGGTCGCGCGTGCTCTTGCCGAAGGACGTCTGATCAAGACCTGGGCGATGCGGGGCACGCTTCATCTGCTCACTCCGGAAGATGGCGGGGCGGTGCTCTCGCTGCTGGCGGCGGGGCGGTCATGGGAAAGGCCGAGCTGGGAGCGCTACTTCGGCATGACGACCAAGCATTGGGACGCGCTCCGCCCGGCCGTCCGCGACGCGCTCGAGGGCAAGCTCCTGACCCGTGAGGAGCTCATCGCGGCCGTCGTCGCCCAGCGTGGTCTCGGTCACCTCGGCGAGGCGCTGCGATCCGGATGGGGCACCCTCCTGAAGCCGCTCGCCTGGCAAGGAGACCTCTGCTTCGGACCCAGCCGCGGCAACCGCGTCACGTTCATGCGCCCGTTGGCCGCGAGCTCCCGCTGGGGCGGTGTGCTCGAGCCGGACGACGCGGCGCGGATCGTGATCGTCGCGTACTTCGGCGCGTACGGTCCCGCCACGATCGACAACTTCCGCAGCTGGCTGAGCCGCGGCAGGATCAGCGTGCGACAGCTGCGAACCTGGTTCAGCTCGCTCGGCGACCGGCTGGTGGAGGTCGAGGTGGAGGGTCGGCGAGTGCACATCCTCGCGGAGCACCGTGACGAGCTCGCGGCGACCAAGCCCACGAGGACGGTGCGGCTGCTGCCGGGCTTCGATCAGTACGTGATGGGCCCCGGCACCGACGACGGCCACGTCGTGGCGGCGAAGAGGCGGACGTCGGTGAGCAAGCAGAGCGGCTGGATCTCGCCCATCGTCGTGGCCGGTGGCAGCGTGAAGGGAACCTGGGAGCTCGATGGCGACGACGTGCGCGTCGCGTGGTTCAAGGAAGCGGGTCCGCCGCCGCGGTCCGCGCTCAAGGCCGAGGTCGAGCGGTTCGCTTCGATCCTGGATCGTGACCTACGCGTGGTGGTCGGGCTCGCGTAGCGACGCCCGGTCGTTAGTCCCAGAGCCGCGCCGCAACCGGCAGACCGAGTAGGTCCCGTGCTTGACCGACCAGCGCCAGCGATCCCGTGACACACAGCGTCTCACCGATGCGGGCATCGGCTCGCGCGGCACCAAGTGCTGATGCAAGGTCGTCGAAAACGCGTGCCGGTACGCGATGGAAGAGCCGCGCGATCGCGGCCGGATCCGCGGCGCGCGGACTATCGGGACGCGTGACGTAGACCGCTGACGCGATCGGCGCCAGCGCGCGCACGACCGCGCGCGCATCCTTGTCCCTCATCATGCCGATGATCAGACGCACGCGCTGGCCGACCTCAGCACGGATCGCCACGGCGAGTGCTTCAGCCGAGCCGTCGTTGTGCGCGCCGTCGAGCACGACCGGAAGGGTGCCCGGCACGACCTCGAAGCGACCGGGCCAGCGGAGCTGTCGCAGGCCACGTCCGATCGCGCTTTCGCGAAAGGGCACGCCGTGCTCGGTAAAGACCGTAGCGCTTCGCGACCATCGCCGAGAGCGGCGGGATCTCACGCAGCTCGGCAGCGACCGATCTCGCTGCTTTGCTGAGGACCGCATCGACCGCGGTGTCCTGCCGCGCAATGAGCGCGATCCGGCCGGGCCGCAGCACCCCGGCCTTCTCGGACGCGATCTGACGGAGAGCGGTGCCAAGCTCGCGCGTGTGGTCATGGCTGATCGGCGTGATCACCGAGACGTGCGGGTCCGTCGCGTTCGTCGCATCGAATCGGCCTCCGAGTCCGACCTCCACGACGGCGACCGTGCATCTGGTCGCCGCGAAATGCGCGAGCGCGAGCGCCGTGGTCAGCTCGAAGGTCGTCGGTTGCCCGGCCGCGGGGATGAACCGGCGCATCGCTCTGACGGGCTGGTGCAATCGATCGATCCCGTCATTCAGAGCGGCGGTGGAGATGATCTCGCCGTCGACACGGATGCGCTCGCGATAACTCTGAAGGTGAGGCTTCGTGTAGAGGCCCGCGCGAACGCCGGATGCCGCGAGGAGGCTCGCGACCAGTGCGGCCGTCGAGCCCTTGCCCTTGGTCCCCGCAACGAGGACGATCCCAAGCCGCCTGTCAGGCGCGCCGAGCAGGTCGAGCAGCACACGGGTTCGGCGCAGATTCCACTCGGGGGACGAATTCGAGCGTGTGTTCCAACCCACACCGCGAGCCGCGTCGGAGAAGCCGAGCAGCCAGTCGAGTGGCGTCAGCGGTCTAGTCGCCCCGAAGCGTCATGCAGGTGCTCATGGCACGCGCGACCAGTCGGCCCTCGCGGTCCGTGACGTCGCACTCGGTCAGCCCGATCGTCCGTCCACCCTTGACCACGCGTGCGGTGGCGACGAGCGTGCCGCTCTTGAACGGCCGCAGGAAGTTGATCTTCAGCTCGATCGTGGTGAAGCTTTCCCCGTCAGCGAGGGTCGAGGCATACGCGACGCCCATCGCGGCGTCGGCCACATCGCAGATGATGCCGCCGTGGAGCGTGCCCATCGGGTTCGCGTGCTGTGGGCCCGCGTCGAGCTCGAACACCGCGGTGCCGGTCTCGACCGACATCGGCCGGAAGCCAACGAGCTTCCCGACCGGCGCGACCGTCTCTCCCGCGCGCATACCAGCCGTGATGCGATCGATGAGCTTCGCTGTTAGCTCCCGAGGTCGGGCAGGACGAGAAGCGCGCCGCGGATGTCGCCGTCGGGCTCACGCAGGATCCTCGCCGTGGCTTGGAACTTCACGAGCTGCGCCGGCGCTCCGGCCCGGATGCTGAACGCGCGGGGTTCGCGACCCGAGGAAGTCCTCTCCAGATCCGCGAGCGCGATCGGCTCGCCCGCGCCGTCGCACAGCATCAAGAGACGGGTTCCAGACTCATATCCGCCGAGCGCCTCGAACTGCCGTGAGAGCAGAGCGCGGACCGGCTCGTTCCATTTCACGATCCGGCCAATCTGGTCGACGATGAGGACGCCGCTGGGAACGAGCTCGACGATCGCCGCCAGGTCTTCGCTCAGTAGGAGGCTGCGACGCGACCCGACGACGTCCGTGACGTCGACGGCGAAGGACACGACGCCGTTCACGCCGCCATCTTCGCTGTGGAGGGGTTGCAGGACGAGATCGACGAGGCGCCGCTCGATCCCTTCCCCACGGTCCCAGCTCCGCACGACCTCGTGCTCGATGAGAGCCTCGCCGGTCGCGTATACGCGTTCGACGCGCTCGAACACGCCCTGGCCTTCGAGCTCGGGGAACGTCTCGCGCATCGTACGTCCGACCGCCAGGCGGTTCCCGGTCGCGGTCGCGAACGCATCGTTCACCGCTTCGTAGCGCAGGTCGGGTCCGCGCAACACGCAGATCTGTGGCTGCGCGTCGCGGAACAGCTCGCGGACCCACGCGCGGTCGAAGCCAAGCTCCCCGGTGAGTTCGAGTCGCGCGCCGGCCTCAGCCAGCGCGGCGCGATTGGGTACCGCGAACTTCGCGAGAAGGGCGGAAACGTGCTCCTTGATCGCCTGCTCCGTGACACCCAGCTCGGCGGCGATCTGCTTGTTGCCAAGACCCCCGAGCACGAGCGTGAGGACCTGCATCTCGCGCGGGGTCAGGTCGGCAGTCGAAGTCACGCGGCCTTCGCTCTCACAGGCTCATTGTCGCACTCGCAGCGACGGCCGATCGGCGCGGTGGGCACCCGATCGCGCGCGAGCGAGAGCGGTGTGATCTAGCATCCGCGCCGCCGTCCGGCGAGGCGGTCACAAGGTGAAAGGGGAGGCAACATGTCAGCGCTCAGACACGCCGCCGCGCTACTCGTGGTCGGGTTCGTGACGGCGGCGGCCATCGGCACGGCCCCGTCGGTATCGGCGGCGCTGCCCGCGCCGCACCCGACGGTCTCCGACTACCAGTTCATCGCCGGCGGCACCACGCCTCCGACGGAGGCGCAGTGCGAGGCCGTCGCGCGGACCTGCTTCACGCCCCAGGCGATCCAGTCCGCGTACAACGTCGGGCCGCTCTACGCGCAGGGCCTGGACGGCAGGGGCATCACCATCGCGATCGTCGACTCCTACGGAAGCGACACGATGGCGCACGACCTTCACGTGTTCGACCAGGCCTTCGGCGTGCGGCCGATGTGCGGCGAAGAAGGCGTGACCTGCGTCCCCGGCATGCCGAAGTTCAGCGAGCTGGCGATGAACGGCTCGCCGCCGACCGTGGCGCAGCCCGGCAACGGCACGCACCTCGAGGACAAGAGCGCGTGGGCGCTCGAGGTCGCGCTCGACGTGGAGACGTCGCACGCGATCGCGCCCGGCGCGAACATCCTGCTCGTCCACTCCAACAACGCCGAGACGCTCGGCGTCCAGGGCTTCCCACAGATGATGAAGGCCGAGGACTACGTCGTGAGTCACGGCCTGGCACAGGTCATCTCGCAGAGCTTCGCATCGGCGGAGGATGCGTTCAGCACATTCACGTCGATCCAGAATCTCCGCTTCGCGTACATCAACGCGGCGGCGAACGGGGTCACAGTGCTCGGGTCCTCGGGTGATGGCGGCAGCGCGAACGGCACGAAGCAGCCCACCGCCAAGGGCGGCGCGCTGATCCCGTTCCCGTCCGTCGAGTGGCCGGCCTCCGATCCGCTCGTCACCGGCATCGGCGGCACCTATCTCTGCACCGATCCGACCGCGAGCACGAGCCAGGCGCGGACGCCGTACGTGAAGTCCGGCATCGGCGGCAAATGCGGTAGCTCCCTCTACAACCCCGGCGGTGTCTTCGCCGAGGTCGCCTGGACCTTCTCCGGCGGCGGCTTCAGCCACGTCTTCGCGAAGCCGACGTGGCAGAACACGCTTCCGACCGGCAGCACCCCGATCGCCACGATGCGCGGCGTCCCGGATGTGGCCTTCCAGGCCAGCGCCGGCACCGGCGCGCTCGTGTATGTGTCGCTGCCGCCCGACGGCAACGGGAGCAACGTCGGCGCCTCGCTCTCCGGCTGGTATGACATCGGCGGAACCTCGCTCTCCTGCCCGCAGTGGGCAGGTTTGGTCGCGATCGCCGACCAGCTCAACGGCGGGGGTCTGGGTCTCATCAACCCCGCGCTCTACAAGATCGGCGCGGACTCGGCGCGCTACAAGAACGACTTCTTCGACGTCGCGAGCGGCAACACCAACCAGACCGACTCCAGCGTCGCAGGCTATGCGGCGACGAAGGGCTGGGACGCGGTCACGGGTCTGGGGACGCCGAACGCGGCGAACCTCGTGCCCGACCTGGTGAAGGCCGCGCACGGCCAGTAGCCCTATTCGAGAGGCGGGCGGGTGCGCGCCCGCCCGCCTCCCGGATGGTCGTCCGTACGCGACGCCTAGTGGTGCGTGACGAGCCCGAGCTTGGTGTAGATCTCGCGCGTGGCCTTTGAGAAGTTGAGCGTGTAGAAGTGCAGCCCGGGCACGCCGGCCTCGAGCAGATCGCGACACAGTTCGGTGGCCACCTCGATCCCACGGCGGCGGATCTCTTCGCGGTCATCGCCGCCTGCCTCGATGCGACGAACGATGTCGTCGGGGACGGCATAGCCGGATAGCTGCGCCATGCGCTGGACCGACACGAGCGACGTGATCGGCATGATGCCGGCGAGGATGGGCTTGGTGACACCAAGGGCGGCGAGCTCTTCGCGCAGGCGCTCGTACTCTTCGACCCTGAAGAAGAACTGCGTGATCGCGAAGTCGGCGAGGCGCAGCTTGAACGCCAGATGCTCGCGATCCGAGACGAGATCGGGCGACTTGGGATGGCCGGCCGGATGGGCCGCGACACCGATCGACTCGAAGCCGAGGTGGCGGCCGAGCTCGACGAGCTGCGAGGCGTACGCGAGCTCCTTGTACGACTCCTCCGCGGGGAGCGGATCGCCGCCAAGGGCGAGGAGGTTCTCGAGCCCGGCGGCGCGGAAGCCGCCGATGATCTCGCCGAGCTCGAAACGCGGATGGGCCACGCAGGTCAGATGCGGCATCGGCGTGAGGTCCGTCGTTCTCAGCAGGTCGATGACCACGCGGGTCGTCCGCTCGCGCGAGATCCGTCCGCCGCGGTAGGTGACCGAGACGAACGACGGCTGGAGGGGCTGCAGGTCGGAGATCGTCCGCGTGAGCAGCCGCTGCTCGTCCTCGTCTTTGGGTGGGAAGAATTCGAACGAGAACGTGCGCCCGGCTGCGAGGAGGTCGGTGATCCGGGCCACCAGGCGAGTCTACTGAGACGCGTGCGCGTCACGGTGCGGTTTGCTCCGCGGCCCGCTGAGTAGCAGCATCGCCACGACGTGCCAGACCGTTTCGTGACGCGCGGTTTCGAAGGCAGGCCGCGGGCGACCGGCCTCGCGGCGAACCGCGTCCCGCCCGGCCAGTACCTGACCAATGACTTCCCCGTGCTCTCGGCCGGTCCGACGCCGACGACGAATCTGCGCCTCTGGTCGTTCGCGATCGAAGGGCTGGTGCGCGAGAAGGTCACGTGGTCGTGGGCGGAGTTCCAAAAGCTGCCCGCTGAGGATTTCACGGTCGACATCTCGTGCGTCACGAAATGGACGAAGCTCGACATGCACTGGCGCGGCGTGAGTGTCGACACGCTCCTGGAGGCAGTCGAGCTCGAGCCTCGCGCCGGCTTCGCCACCGCCTACTCCGACGGCGGATACACGACGAACCTCCGCTTCCCGGACCTCGTCAACGGCCAGGCATTCGTCGCGTACCAGTACGACGGCGCGCCACTCGATCCCGAGCACGGCGGCCCGGCTCGGCTCGTGGTCCCGCACCTTTACTTCTGGAAGAGCGCGAAGTGGGTCCGTGGGTTGCACATCACCGAGAAAGAGACGCCCGGATTCTGGGAGTCCCTCGGCTATCACATCCGCGGCGACCCGTGGAAAGAGGAGCGCTACAGCGGCGACTAACGAGCGGCGCATCCTCGACTGGCAGGTGGCCACGATCACGGCGATCCGCGACGAGACGCCACGCGTGCGTTCATACGCGCTCGGCCTGCCGAGCTGGACGCCTCACCGACCGGGCCAGCATTACGACCTGCGGTTGACCGCCGTTGATGGCTACAGCGTGCAGCGCAGCTACTCGATCGCATCGGGCCCCGAGAAGGAAGGCGAGATCGAGGTCACCGTAGAGCGCGTCGTGGATGGTGAGGTCTCCCCGTTCCTGCACGACGTCGCGGTCGTCGGCGACCGCATCGAGGTCCGCGGACCGATCGGTGGCTACTTCGTGTGGGAGCCGACGCTCGGCGGCCCGCTGCTACTGATCGCCGGGGGCTCCGGGATCGTTCCGCTCATGGCGATGATCCGGCATCGCGCCGCGACCGCATCGCGCATACCGACACGGCTGCTGTACAGCTCGCGCGCGCCGGACGACATCATCTACGCGAACGAGCTGCGCGACCTCGCGGCGCGAAACGACGGGCTCGAGGTCCTGCACACGCTCACGCGGTCGCAGCCCGCCGGCTGGACGGGCTACGCCCGCCGCATCGACGACGCGATGCTTGCCGAGGTGCGTCGACCACTGGACGACGCGCCACTCGTGTATATCTGCGGG